>CAZTOF010000042.1:0-2067 GCA_964615515.1 uncultured Gemmatimonadaceae bacterium | reverse complement strand
CATGCACCCGGACGGGGAGCGCGTGTTCGTGGCGAACGAGGTCTCCGGCACGCTGGTCGAACTGGCGCCGACTGCGGGGTCGCCCGCGGCGGAATCGCCGGCTGCCTCAGGAGAGGAGGCGGTGCTGAACGAGGTCGTCGTCCTCGGGATGATCCACTCGGGCCACGAAACCAGCGAGACGTTCAGCCTGGAGGTCGTCCGCGACCTGGTGCGCGAGATCGACCCGGACTACTGGCTGACGGAGATCCCGCCCAACCGCTGGGACCGCGCGTGGGCCGAGTTCGAAGCCACCGGGACGGTCGAGGAGCCGCGGGTCCGCCGCTTCCCCGAGTACTTGGAGGGGCTCTTCCCCCTCTCCCGCGAACTGGACTTCGAGGTCATTCCGACGGCCGGGTGGACCGAGCCGATGTCGGACTTCCGGGCGGCGTACCTCGAAGCCTACTCGCGGGATCCGGACCGGGCCGAGGGCTGGGCGGAATACCGGGCGGCTGCGGACGCTTCAGCCGAGGCGCTCGCCGCCGGGGCGGCGGACGACCCGCGCTGGATCCACACCGATGCCTACGACATCCACATGCGGACGTATAGCCCGCCTGTTCGACGCGGATCTCGGAGTGTGGGAGGCGATCAACGCCTCGCACTGGGCGTACATCGAGGACGGGCTGGACCGGCATCGCGGCTAGGGTGTCCGTTTCCTCCTCACCTAGGGAGCGGGACACAAGGGACCGTTCCTGAGCGAACTACGAAAGCGCGACGACATCGTGCTCCTCGACGCGGCGCCGTTCCTCGATCGGATAGCCGCCCCGTAGCGGCCGGCAGATGCTGTACCATCCGAAGTCGACCGTCTCGTTGCGGTCGAGGAAGGCTCGAACCTCAGCGAGCGTGCCCATTGGACAAGACTCAGCTTGCCCTCTTATGGTCCGCTCCGTAGGCTTGCGATTCAACTGAGTTTTGTCCCCCTCAATTCCGTGGAGAATGCCGGATGAACAAGGTCGCCTTCCGTTGGAATCGCCCGCTCCAGCTCTTGGGCCTGGTCCTGATCGCGGTGTTGTCGGTTGGCACCGAAGCCGCGCGAGGTCAAGAACTAGACGGCAGGTGCTTCCAGTTTCTCGGCTGCGAAGTCTGTGTCTTCGAGAACTGCACCACATGGGTCTGCCCGGTCGGTCACCCCGATGGTGTTGGGATCGCCTGCTTTCGATGACCGCTGGATCTCACAGTTCAGGGGATGAAGGGGATGGTCGGTGGAATCGGGTCGTCAACATCGCGATCCTGGGAGTGCTCGCCATCCTGCTGTTCAATCCGTCGGGTGTGGTGGGAAGCTGGATCATCGCAGAGTACGAGGGATGGCAGGAGCAGCGGCGAATCGCCCGGAGCTGGCCGGAGTTGACAAGCGAATCGAGTTATCTTGGTCCATCTCCTCTACAGGATGGTGCTGTCATTGTGGAGTTCGTGGACTATGACTGTCCCGTTTGTAGGACGGTGGCTCCCGCGGTCCTGGAGGGTGCTCGCGGTCGCGGCGTTACGGTGGTTGTGCGCCACGTCCCCTCTGACCGGGGTGGTCCGGCGGCAACCGAAGCGGCTCTCGCGGCGATTTGCGCAGAGCAGTACGGTCTGTTCCCGGAGGCGCATGGCGCGCTGATCTCGGACGAGACGTGGCTGGAGACTCGAGATTGAGTGGGCTTCGCCGTCAACTTGGGAGTTGGCGACCCAGAGTCGTTCGGCAATTGTGTGAGCGAGGAAGAAGCACCCCGGCGCCGTCTCGCCCGCGATGTGGAGTTGGCGGAAGTTCTGCGGATTCCCGGGACGCCGACCTTTGTCTCGGCCGAAGAGTTGCACTTGGGTGCGCCGGGACTGGTGTCGGCGTTGGCTGCGGCTGTCCCGACGCGGCAGCGCGCCCCGCGTCGTCCCTCGACCGACCCGGTCTTCGATTCGTCGGAGCACGGGGATCTTGCCGAGCGGCTGCTGTCCGTCGAAGGTGGCTTCTTCACGCCGGACGGCGGTCTAGTTTTGGTGGACCGCACCGAGATCCACATGATCGACATGGCGTCCGGTGAGCATCGAGTAGTGGGG
>CAZTOF010000041.1:0-1616 GCA_964615515.1 uncultured Gemmatimonadaceae bacterium | reverse complement strand
CATCTGCGCGGTCCACTCGCCGACGCCCCACACGGACGAGAGCATCTTCACGATCTCGTCGTCCGTCATCCGGGACACGCTGCGGAGACGCACGGAGCCGTTCTTGCACCTGGTCGCCAGGTCCTTGACGGCCCGGGTCTTCGGGGCCGAGAACCCCGCGCTGCGGAACGCCTCGTCGGACAGCTCGAGACACTCCTCCACGGTGGGGAATCGCGGTCCGGGGGTCAGCGCGCAGACCCGCGAGTAGATCGTGTTCGCGGCCGCGGTGGCGAGTTGCTGGAAGGCGATCGACCGGGCGATGGCCTGAAAGTGCGACCCGCGCGCGAGAACCCCCATCGGGAAGCCCGGAAAGGGCGGCAGGCGGCGCATGACCGCTCCCAGGACGGGGTCGCGGCGAGCGAGGTCGCGGAGTTCCTCGCTCGTCGGCTTCATGCGTCGATCAATGTCGGGATGTCGACCACGGGATCGACGTCGGCGTCGTAGTCCACCCCGGGCACCTCGAAGCCGAACAGCTGCAGGAACGCGGTGCGGTACCCTTCGAAGTCGGCGTCGCGGGCGAGGCTCTCGGTCGAGATCGAGTCCCACACGCGCATGACCTCGGCCTGCGTTTCCGGCTTCATTTCCAGGTCGTCGAGACGGATGAACCCGTCGCCGTCGGTCTGTAGTCCCCCGTCGCCGTACACCTTGGCGCCGTAAAGGCGGTGCGCCTGCTCCATGGGTCCCTCGTGATCCCCGTTCTCCTTCATGATCCTGTACAGGATGGACACGTAGAGGGGTACGACCGGGATCGCCGCGCTCGCCTGCGTCACCACCGCCTTCATGACCGCGATGTGCGCGCTACCGCCACCCGTGGCCAGCCTCGCGTCGAGTTCGCGCGCGGTGCGGTGCAGGTCGGCCTTGGCCCGGCCGATCGCCCCGTCGCGGTAGATGGGCCACGTCAGCTCGGGTCCGATGTAGCTGTACGCGAATGTCCGGCAGTTCGGGGCGAGCACCCCGCCGTCGGCGAGCGCGTCCATCCAGAGCCGCCAGTCCTCGCCGCCCATGACCGCTACGGTCGCGTCCACCTCTTCCTGGGTGGCCGGGGCCAGTTCGACATCCGTCACCTCGCGGCGGTCGGTGTTGAGCGTGCGCGAGCGGTAGGATTCGCCTATCGGCTTCAGCACCGAAGTGAACCGTTCGCCCGTGTCGGGATGGGTCCTCCGGGGGGCGGCTATCGAATTGACCACGCAGTCGACCGGCGGAAAACCGCGTTTCAGCGCGGCGACCACGCGTTCCCTGGCCTCGTGCGAGAAGGCGTCGCCGTTGTAGCAGGCCGACTTGAGCCCCGCTCGCGCCGCGGCCGTCTCGAAGGCGGCGGTGTTGTACCAGCCGGCGGTGCCCGGCCGCCGGCCCCTGGGCGCGCGGTCGAAGAAGACCCCGAAGGTCGCTGCTCCACCGCCGAACGCGAGGGCGATCCGCGATCCCAACCCGTAGCTTGTCGAGGATCCGAGGACGAGCGCCGAACGCGGCGGGTTCGCGATGGGCCGCGCCTGGGCGTGGGCGACCTGGGCCTCGACGTTGCGTGCGCAGCCTGTGGGGTGCGTGGTAACGCAGACGAAGCCGCGGACTCGTGGGCG
>CAZTOF010000040.1:0-2782 GCA_964615515.1 uncultured Gemmatimonadaceae bacterium | reverse complement strand
TGAAGCTGAACGGCGCATCCATTATCTTCACCCCCGACGTGATGGCTGGTAAGTGTTCGTGATTCATCTAACACATTGAATCTAAAACACTTACCGCCTCACGTCGCCCCGCTTCCAGACCGCTCGTGAATAAGGCGGGATGGAAGAGGCCACGCCGGAGGCCGTAACCGCGTGCCTGGAAGCCGGCGCGGACGTCAATGCCCCCAACACCGGCGGCGACACGCCCCTTCACCGGGCGGTGTCGGCCGGGAATCCGTCCGTCGTGGCCGTGTTGCTGGAGGCCGGCGCCGATCCGAGAGTGCGGGACGGCGAGGAAGCCACTCCGTTGCATCGCGCCGCCGAAACCGGCTCTCCGGTCATCGTGACGATGCTCCTTGGAGCCGGGGCGGAGCTGAACGCGGGGGACGGAAGCGGAGCGACCCCCTTGCACCGGGCGCTCGGGTGGTCGGGACGCGGGAACCCCCGTGCCATCGACGCACTGCTCGACTCCGGCGCGGACGTCAATGCGCGCACCGACGACGGCGAGTCCCCCTTGCACCTGGCGGCGCGGGGACGCAACACGGCTCTGGTGGGGAGGCTGCTCGAACTGGGGACGGATCCGGATGCACGGGGTTGGAGGGGGCAGCGGCCGCTCCACTACGCCGCGGGGGGCTACCCGGACGCGGACGCACTGGTTGTGACGCTTCTTGGCGGCGGGGCGGAGGTGGACATACAGGACGACAGCGGCAACACCCCCCTTCACGCGGCGGCCTCGTGGGGAGGCGACCAGACCGAAAGGACGACCGCCCTGCTGCAGGCGGGAGCCGATGCCAATGCTCGCAATGGGGAGGGGGACACACCCCTGCACGCCGCTCTCGGGGTCAGGATCCTCGCACAGGTGGATGTGCTCCTGCAGGCCGGAGCCGATGCCGGCGCGCGCACCGCAGACGGCGACACGCCACTGCACCTGGTGATCCCACGGGAGATGCCGCCCTCCCCGGAAGACATCGGGATTCACGGGATGCGCCGGTGGGTCAATGCACATTCGCGCCGAGGGAACGTCCATACGCCCGACGAGGAGGCCACTCGCCGTGATACGGCCATGATCGCCGCCCTGGTTCGCGCCGGCGCGGATGTCAATGCACCGGGCGCCCTGGACCTGACCCCGCTGGAGCTGGCCATGAGGAACGTGCGACCGCGCCTTGCCGCCAAGCTGCTCGAGCTGGGGGCGGACCTGCCAAGCCGTGAGGGAGGGGGAAACGGAGTCCTTCCCCTTGTGTGTGACTGGCGGAACTCCGGCCTGTTCGGCATCGCTCCGGTCGCCACCCTCGAGGGCTGCCTGGACCTGGGCGCGGACGCGGGTGCCCGCAACCGGGACGGCGACGCGACGCTCCACACGCTGATGCGGGGACTGCAGTGGAACCACTCCTTTGTCCCGGCCGCGATGGCCGCCCTACTGGCGGCCGGCGCGGATCCCAACGCCGGGGACAGCGCCGGCGCTACGCCTTTGCATGTGGCTTCGGGGCGCTGGGGCCGACCCGCCATCGTCGAGTTCCTCGTGGAGGCCGGAGCCGATGTCCACGCACGCGACGAGAGAGGGAGAACGCCGCTCCAGGTGGCCGTCAGGGAGGAGAACTCCGCGGTAGTCGCCCGCCTGCTCGAACTCGGGGCCGATTCGACGCTGGTGGACGATTCGGGCAGGATCGCCCGGGCGACAGCTTGCGAGAGTTGGCCATGGCCCGAGT
Source organism: uncultured Gemmatimonadaceae bacterium (assembly GCA_964615515.1). Lineage (GTDB taxonomy): Bacteria > Gemmatimonadota > Gemmatimonadetes > Longimicrobiales > Gaopeijiaceae > Bin94. Next base: position 1,058 of record CAZTOF010000040.1, on the reverse strand, counting down.
TCTTCCGCCACGCGACGCTCGATGTCGTAGCGGGCTGCATCGAGGCCGGGAGGGAGGTGACCTCGAAGTCCTCATCGGGATTGGGGATGTGGGACACCGATTCCGGACGTTCCAAGCACTATCCGGGCGATGACACGCCTCTTCACATGGCGGCCGCATGGACCCGTGACCCGGCCGTGGTCACGCTTCTCATCGAAGCGGGTGCCGATGTCGGCGCACGGGATCGCGACGGACACACGCCGTTGCACTACGCCGCTCTCGACAACGGCGACCCCGCCGTCATCGCAGCGCTCGTCGATGCGGGCGCCGAGGTGAACGCAGTGGCGGCCCTGGGCAGGACGCCCCTTCACCAGGCGGCCGTCGAGAACCCGAATCCCGAGGTTGTGGCCGAACTGCTGAAACGCGGGGCCGACGTCTCCGCGCGGCTTGCAGGGGGCAGGACCGCGCTGCACGAAGCCGGCTACCGCAACCGCAATCCCGAAGTTGTGATTGCCCTGATGGAGGGCGGGGCACAGATGGATGCCCGGGGCGGAAACGAGTTCGAGGGTGACCCGTGGCTGCACACCAGCAATCACTCGATCGGCCTGACCCCCTGGGGCGGAACCAACGGCATCTCCGAGTTCGCGGGAAGCCGGACACCCCTCCACGAGGCCGCGATTTCAAACGGCAGCCCCGAGATCGTCGCGGCGCTGATCGAGGCGGGGGCCGATGTGCATGCACGCGCCGCCTTGGACCGTGAATACGAGCCCGATGCAACTCCCCTCTACTGGGCCGCGTCAGCCAACCCGGACCCGAGAGTGCTGGAGCTGCTCGTGAGCGCCGGGGCGGAGGTGAACGTGCGTGGCGGGTCGGGCCGGACCCCGCTTCATATCGCGGCTCTGCGCAATCCAATGGCGTTTCCGACACTGCTGGAGTTGGGGGCGGATCCGACGGTTCCGGACCGGGAGGGCAGGACCCCGGTCGACTATGCGGTGGAGAACCTTTGGCTGCAGGGCTGGGAGGTGGTGAGGCGGTGGAAGGAGGAGAGGGGGAACCGACCGGAGCATTCGCCCCCCACT
>CAZTOF010000039.1:0-2081 GCA_964615515.1 uncultured Gemmatimonadaceae bacterium | reverse complement strand
CCACCCCAACCCCGGCGGCGGCCACCGAATCCACCATGTCGCTCGGCCGCAACGTCCCGGCGGCGTACACCGAATGGCACCCGGTGCACACGAAGTAGAGCTCGGCCCCCATGTCGAAAACGGCCGCCGGGTCCCTCGCCTCGGCCGCCTCGATCGCGCGCCGCCCCACCTCGATCATCGACCGGGACATGGCCGTCCAGTGCTCCCTGCCCCGCGCGCGTTCCTCCATCAGCAGGAGGTTGCCGGATTCGGCAAGCTGGTAGGCCGCGTTCACCACCGCCTCCCACTCCTCGTCGCTCCGCGGCTCGATCTCGCGCGTACGCTCCTCGTCCACGATCACCCCCACGGCGTCCCAGTACGTCTCCGCCGCGGGTTCGAGGACGGATAGCATGAGTTGCCTGTCGTCGGCCACGGCGGCGAAGGGAGGCGGTTCGGGCTCGTCGGCGGTACAGCCGGACAAAACGGCGAGCGCTGCCAGCCCGGCCGGAAGGACAGTCACGGGTACCGCCCCGAGGAACGACGCAGAACGAGGCTTCAGAGCAACCGAATGTACATTGGACATGACATAATGTAATGTGTTCTTTACATGGCGAGCAGGTGCCACCCCGCAGGCCGAGACCCCCCTCCGCTCGCGGGCTCCTGCACGGGTCGCCAGTCGGCGCCCCGGCCCCGCCACGGTCGCGCAAACGACCCGCTGCGGCCATTTTGTAGGGAACCCGCAGCCACCGCCACCACATTGTTCAACCTCCACCGGACCAGCCGCATGAAGCCCCCCCGCAGCGTCCAGCGCCACTCCTTCGGCGCGGTCATCGTCCTTTCCCTGGTCGCGTTCGCCGCCGGCCCGGCGTCCGTCCCGGCCCAGGAAGCCCCCCTGACCACCGCCTCCCCCGAGGAGGTCGGCCTCTCCGGCGAGGTGCTGGAGCGCATCGGGCCCGCCGTGCAGGACTTCATCGACCGGGGCCGCACCGCCGGGGTCATGACGCTCGTGGCGCGGCGCGGCGAGATCGTGCACTGGGAGGCGCGAGGGTGGCGCGTCCGGGACGAGGATCCCCTCGAGCCCAACGACATCTTCCGCATCTACTCCATGACCAAGCCGGTCACGAGCGTCGCCGCGATGATGCTGGTCGAGGACGGCCTGCTCTCCCTGGACGACAAGGTCGGCAGCATCGTGCCCGCCTTCGGCGATGTCGAGGTCTTTCAGGACGCCGGCAACCGCCGCCCGCACCGACCCATCCGTATCCGGCACCTCCTCACGCACACGTCCGGACTGAGCTACGGCGTCTTCGGCACCAGCGCCGTCGATTCCATGTACAACGAGGTGTTCGACAAGACGTCCGGCGAATCGGAACTCGACCTGCGCCAGTGGGCGGACACCCTGGCCTCGCTGCCGCTGATCGACGACCCCGGCGACCGCTGGAACTACAGCCTGTCCACCGACCTCCTGGGCCATGTGATCGAGGTCGTGTCCGGGCAGACCCTCGACCGCTTCTTCCGCGAGCGCATCTTCGACCCCCTGGGCATGCACGACACGGGGTTCCAGGTCCCCGCGGACAAGCGGGACCGCTTCACGGCGGAGTACCGGCCCACCGGCAAAGGGCTGAAACTGGCCGATTCCCCGACCGACGGCGCCTTCACCGAGCCACCCGCGTGGCTCTCCGGCGGGAGCGGCCTCGTCTCGACCGCCCGGGACTACCTGCGCTTCTGCCGCATGCTGCTCGGAGGCGGCGAACTGGACGGCGTGCGCCTCCTCGACTCCGAAACGGTCGGAAGGATGACCCGCAACCAGCTCAAGGACGACCTTCTGCCCGTTCTCCGTATCCCCGGCATGGGCTTCGGGCTGGGGTTCGGGGTCCCGGCGGGCGTGGAGGACGGAACCTACTGGTGGGCCGGGGTGGCCAACACCTACTTCTGGATCGACCCGGCCGAGGAGATCATAGCCTTCGCCTGGACCCAGCTGCAGCCCTTCGGCGCCGCGACGGTCGACCGGCTGCTCAGACCCATCGTCTACGAGGCGATCACGGACGGGAACTGACTTCCGCTATTCCGGGGTGTCTCCCGCCATTTGCTGCGGCAGCGTAGTC
>CAZTOF010000038.1:0-1536 GCA_964615515.1 uncultured Gemmatimonadaceae bacterium | reverse complement strand
GTCGAAGCCGTACTCGTCGGTGTCGTAGCCGAAGATGGAGATCGTGTAGTCGCCCGCGTGCAGGCGGTCGAACGAGAACCTTCCGTCGCCCATGGTCACGACCGGGTCGGGGTCGTCGCCCCTGCCGGTCAGGCTGACGGTTACGCCCTCGAGGGGCCCCATGCCGTCGACGGCGACCACGCCCCGGACCTCGGCGGTCCTGAGCGCGATCCCCTCGAAGGGGACGTTCTCGGTCTCGCCGTAGGGGACGTGGACGGACTTGGACGTCACGTCGAAGCCGTACTCGTCGTCGTCGTAGCCGGAGATGCCGATGGCGTAGTCGCCCCGGCGCAGATCCTCGAAGAGGAACTGTCCGGCGCCGTTGGTGGGCATCTCGCGGGTCTCGCCCTTGCCCTGCAGGCTGACGGTCACTTCGGCGAGTCCGGTGCCCTCGATGCTGACCTGCCCCATGATGGCGGAGGCGCGAAGGTAGGTGCCCTCGAAGGTCACGACCTGCGATTCGCCGACGTCCAGGTCGGCCGAAGCCGTGGTCGCGCCGAAGCCGACGTCCTCGTCGTCGAAGCCGGAAATCTCTACGGTGTAATTACCTGCGCGAAGTCCGGTGAAGCTGTACTGGCCGGTCGTGCCGGTCAGCGTCTCGGATTCCGCCATGCCCGTGATCTTGACGGTAACGTTACTGAGTCCGTCATCTTCAACTGTTACCGTCCCCGTATAGGATTGTGTCCGTTTGCCGATTTTCGGTAGATCAATGGTAACGCTAGAGAGATGTTGGGATGACGAAGAACCACTTTGCCCTGCAAACGACGGCGCAGTTGGATGGCCGTCACATCGAAGCCGTCTCCGAGGCCGTGCAGCGGAGCCGCAAGCCGTCCACGCGCCGGATGTACAAGAGCGCCTGGCGCCGATTCCGGAGCTGGGCCGAAGGCGAGGGGGCGGAGGCACTCCCCGCGGAGCCGCTCACGGTGGCTGCGTACCTTGCCCACCGGGCCGCCGAGGGTCTTTCCATGCCGACGATCGCCATGGACCGCAAGGCGATCAGCCACTACCACCGAAGGGCGGGACTTCCGACCCCCACAGCCACCGAGGGGGTGCGGCGGACCTTCGCGGGGCTCGTGAACCAGGCCGTCGAGGAGGGACGCAGCGAATCGCGGCAGGCGCGTGGGCTGACCGCGGAGGCGCTGGAGGCGATCCGGCAAACGGCACACAGGCCGCGCTCCGGGCCCACCGGCCGAACCGAGTCCGCGTACCGCGCCCGGCAGCGTGGAGACATGGACATCGCCATCGCCTCGGTCATGCGGGACGCCATGCTGCGCCGAGGCGAGGCCGCCGGGCTGCGCTGGGGCGATGTGAAGTTCATGGCCGATGGGTCGGCGCGGGTGACCGTGCGGAGTTCCAAGACGAGCGCGACGCCCGTGGTGCTGTACGTAGGACCCGAAGCCGCCGCCGCGCTACGCAAAGTCCTGCCCGAGAATGTCGTACGACAAAGTCGTGTATTCGGGTTGCGGACCGGGCGGGCCATCTCGAACCGGGTGGGGG
>CAZTOF010000037.1:0-2107 GCA_964615515.1 uncultured Gemmatimonadaceae bacterium | reverse complement strand
GAGCGGGGGCATCAGCCGGGGGTCACCGCCGCGATCCGCCGGACGTTCAGCGCCAGGCACACCAGGTTCCATTCCGCCTCGACCTTCTCGAGGCCCCGGAAGCTGAAGCGGCGGAAGCCGAGCACCTCCTTGATCCAGCCGTTCGGCGCTTCGGAGAGCCACTTGCGTCGCGCATAGCGCGCCCGCCCCGCCTCCGTCTCCAGCTTCTTCCGCATCCGATCCGTCGCCGGCAGCTTCTCCGGGTCTACCGTGGACCGCTTCTTCCCCTCGCGCCCCAGCGCCACATACCCCGCGATCCCCCGTGCTTCCAGCTCCAACAGGTCCGCCTCGTTGCAATACCCCGCGTCCGCGAGAACCTCCTCCGGCTGCGCGCCGTACTGCTCCTCGACCGCGTCCAGCCGCGCCGTCAGCTGTCCCTGATCGCTCGCGTTCGCACTCACCGACGCTTCCACCACGATCTGGTTCGCGTCGTCCACCACCGTCTGCGCGTTGTAGCTCTGCTGATACCCCTCCGTGCTCGTCTTCATGATCCCGCTCTCCGGGTCCGTGAAGTTGCTCTGCGCCTTGGGGTCCGGCTCCCCATACTCCCGCTTGTAGCGGTGCCCGTTCTTCGCCGAACGCTCCTGACCCGGCTGCCGGCCCCGCTCGTCGTCCGCACGCCGCTGGGCCGCCTCCAACCGCTCCTTCGCCGCCTTGATCGCCGCCAGCCGATCTTCCCGACGCCGTAACTCCGCCGGCAGCTCGTCCCCCCGAAACTCCTTCCCGAAACGCCGGTCCTCCTCCTCGTCCACCCGCTCCGCCGCCGCCGTCAACTCCTCGATCTCTGCCGAAAGCCGCCCTTCCTCGCTCACCATCCGGTCGTAAGTCATCGCCTTCCGCTTGCTCGCGTTCGCGCGAACCTTCGTCCCGTCGAGGGAGAGCGTCCCCAACCGAACCAGCCCCATCGCACGCGATACCCGGACCACCTCCAAAAACAGCTTCCGAAAGTCCTGCAAATGGCGCCGGCGGAACTCGCAGATCGTCCGATGCTTCGGAAAGTTCCCCGCCCCAAGCATCCGAAACGCCACGTCCTCCTCCAGCTTCCGCGCGATCCCACGCGAAGAAAACACCCCCGTCGCATAGCCGTAGATCAAGATCTTCACCATCATCGTCGGCGAATACGGCGACTTCCGCCGACCATCCCCCTCATACGGCGCGTAAAACGCACTCAGGTCAAGACCGTCCACCACATCGCTCACCTGGTGCGCCAGGTGGCCCTCCCCAACCCAGTCCTTCAACTTCGGCGGCATCAGCAAAATCTGATCCGGCTGATACGCTCGAAATCGCGTCGGCATCCTCCACCCCCTCGGTGCCCCAAATACCAAGAGCACCAATAACGGCACACAATATCATGGACTTAGATCAAATCCAACAATCCCCCGTGCTCAACGCTGACGACATGATCAGAACGAACCCAATCCCGCCGTCAACTTCCTACGGCGCAGACTCCTAGGCCTGATCATCGAAGGCAAAGACAGCGCGGCCCGGTCGATGGAGACAAAGCTCGCGCAAGGAGAAAGCGAGAGGACGAAACTACAGCGACAGCTGGAACACGAGCGACGTCAGGCGGATCTGGCAAGGAAGGAAGCCGTTGAGGAGCGCAAACGCGCAGAACGCGTCCAACAGCAGAGCCGCCGTAACAGATCGTTGCAGTGGGTCGTCGGCGCGGGCGTCGCTGGCGCAGCCATAGTTGCTTCGTTGGCTTTGGTCTATCTCGGAAGACTTGATCTTCAGCTGCATGTGGCGCGGACGATCACTGTTCTTCTTTCGATCGGCGGCGGGCTTGGCTGTGCGAGCGGCCTGACCCTCCGCCGCGAATCTTCGTTGCAGGGTTTGAAATGGCCCAAATGGTTACGGCGACTGACGGGCGTATACTGGCTCTTCGTCGTTCTACCGCTCGCGGTTGGGTATCTGGCTAACTGGTTGTCGTGACCGCTCGGTGACGGCGAACCGAGGCCGAGTCTCCACGTAGCGCCGAGCGCGAATCCGAAGGGTGCTGTGCCTTTGATTCGTGGCCTTGTGTCGTGAGCTCTGTCCGACAGGAGTGGTTACCGAGAAGGGCGGTAGC
>CAZTOF010000036.1:0-6809 GCA_964615515.1 uncultured Gemmatimonadaceae bacterium | reverse complement strand
GTGGACGGGGGGCCCTGGGCGCGGGCGAGGCTGATCGGTGCGTCGTCCCAACTCCCCCACGCGTGGTGCCGCTTCGAGTTCGAGTGGACGGCGTCGCCGGGCAGCCACGTTCTCCGCACCCGGGCCACCGACGCCGCGCGGGAGACCCAGCCGCTCGAGGGGGTCTACAACGCGAAGGGGTACCTGCTGAATGTGGTGCTCCCGCACCGCGTCGAAGTGGTCTGACGGGGGCCGTCACCCCGGATGGCCGGGAATCCGTGGATAAACCGCGCGGGGCATCGAGGGCGGCGGGTGACAAGGCCGGCAAGGCGCTTCGGTGCATGGACTCTCCGGATTCCGGGGCGACGTTCCCGGTTGCGCGCCGGCTCGGCGGTTGTCTGCGCCACGGTCGGCTGCGGTGGAAGCGACGCACCCCCCGCGGCAGAGCCGATCAACGGGGAGCAAGCCTACACCGTCCGCTGCGGGTACTGCCACGATGTACCCGACGGCGTCGGCGCGCCCCTCACGGCCAGGGTCCTCGCGGGGTATGGCACCCTGGGCGCGCTTGACCGCTACCTGCGCGTGGCCATGCCCCACGAAGCCCCCGGCAGCCTGGCGGACGCCGAGTACGAAGCGATCCTGGACTACCTGCTGGACAGCCGGCAACTGGTCCCGGACGGGCTGGACCGTCGAGGTCTCCCGGACTCGACCCGGCTGCGGGGCCCGGGTAGCGGGACCCGGCGGTCCCCCGGGGGGCGGTCGAGCCCGTCGAGCCGTCGCCGACCCGGCCATCCGGAGGCGTGACCTTCCGCAAGTTGCGCACATCCGGTCCATTGTCCATTCTCGTTTGTCCACGGTCGTGAGCGCGGTGGGCACTGCGAAGAGTCAGAGGGGTAGACAACAGAGGATCAGCCGGCTCCGACGGGAAAGCGAGAACGCAAGTGACAATCAGAAGATGGCTTTTGGCCTCGGTGACGGCCTCGGTGGCCGCGTTGGCGGGATCGCCCGCGGAATGCGCGGCCCAGTCCGGCTTCCGGGAGCACGGAACATCGCTGAACGCGGCCATCGAGCAGGCGCGGCAGAGCCCCTTTCACGGCGTGGCCGGATCCGTACGCGGAGAACCGCTCCTGAACCGGATGGCGATCCCCTCCACGCCGGTCTCCCAGGTGCCCCAGACCGCACCCAAGGACGAGAACTTCACCAAGCCGGTCGCCGCGTTCACCTTTATCGCTTCGGCAGTCAGTCATATGGTCGGCAGCTATCTGCTCTTCTACTGCCTGGACAACCAGTCCTACAAATCCTCCAACGCCGGATGCATTATCGGCCCCATCCTTCCGTTCCCCGCGGTCGCCGCGCCCGCGGCGGGGTCAGAGCTCGGACCGCGGAAGGCGTTCAAGGCGTCGGCGTTCGGATGGCTGGGGGGTGCCGCCGCGTTCTCGCTGACCACGGTGGCGTCCGACAGGATCAACAACATCGGCGCGGCTCTGATCAGCGGTGCCGTCCACGCCATCGTCACGGTTGCGGTGCTCCGGCGGCCCGGGTCCGAGGACAAGACCCCCGCGGCCAAGGAGGGGCCGGCCCTTCCATAGGTTCCGGTCGGTGGGAAGGACCCTCCCTCGGCATTCGCACGATGATCAGAATGTTGTGCCTGGCTGCTGTGCTGGCCGCGGGAGCCGGGTCGGCGGGATCGCCGGCCGAGTGTGAGGCCCAGGCGGGGCCGCGGCCGCAAGGGATGTCTCTGAGCGCCGCCATGGAAGAGGCGCGGGCGGGCCCCTTTCACGCCTCAAGGGGTGCCACGGAATCTCACGGCATTCGGCTCGCCGGGCGGCCACCCACGGCCATGAGGGTTCCCATGAAGCAAGCACCGCCGCGCGCCGCGAGGTTCAGCGCGCAGGATGGCCGCTCGGGGCCGCGCGAGATTCGGCCGGCGATTCACCGGCACCAGCCGGCGTGGCGGGAGGGATCCGTCGATGCCCCAACGATCGCGCTCACCTTTCTCTCCGCCGCAGTCGGTCACGGGGCAGGCCTGCTCCTGTTCTACAAGTGCTGGATCGATGAATACAGGGACGGGTTCGGCCCAGGGTGCTACCTGGGACCGCTTGTGCCACTCCCCATGGTCGCCGGAGCCGTTGCCCTGGGGGGCGTACGCCTGAAAAGAGCCCTGGCAACGTCGGCGATCGGATGGGTCGGCGGCGGAGCTGCGTTCGCGGCCGCCGCCATCGTCACCGAGGAGCGGAGCGGAGACCCCGATCTCATCGTTTCGGCCGCGATAAGCAGCCTGGTCCACGCCGGCACGGTGACGCTCTTCAACATGAACTGATCCGGCATCGTCTCGTGAAACCGTCGTCCTAGGAGTCCGTGGATAAAGCCCCGCGAGCACCGAGAGCGGCGAGGCGCCGGGCTGGCAAGGCGCGACGAGGGGCCAATAGCACCGCTATTGGGCTGAGGAGCAACGCAGAGCGAAGCCTTGGATCGGGAAAAATGTATAGTGCACATGACAACATGTAATGTTTATTTTACATCGCGAACAGGTGAGGCGAAGCGGCCAGCACGGATGCATCGCCGCTCGAATGCCGGGGGGATTTTGTCCATGGGCTGCTCTAGCCCGCCGCGTAGTGGGAATCGACGAACGGGGGTTCACCACCACGAACGGAAGCGAGATTGGAAATGACGATCAGAACAAAGTGCCTGGCCACGGTACTGGTTCCCGGAACCGCGTTGGCGGGATGGTCGGCCGAGTGTGCCGCCCAGTCGCCGCCGGGGTGAGTCATACGGTTGCCAACCACATGTTCTGGAGCTGCGCTCTTGACGAGAGTGCCGGTGCATCGGCGGCCATGTGCTTCTGGGCGCCGGTCGTTCCACTGGTCGCGGTCACGGCTCCGGCGGCGCTGCACGGAGCCGGGCTGGGGAAATCCGTCGGGGCGTCGGCGGCAGGGTTGGCGGCCAGTTCCGGCGCGTACCTGCTGGGCCTGATTGTCACCGAACAGATCGACAACGCCAACCCCTTGGTTGCGGGCTTCGCGAGCAGCGCGGTACACGCCGCGATTGTGAACTGGTTGCACCGGTAGCGGTTGGCGTTAGGTCAGCCGTCCGTGGGGCGCTCAAACCCCCATCTGCGGCAAGCGGTCGAACCAGGGGCTTGTCCGTTCAAGCTGGGCCGCGAGCCGCAGGAGCGTGGCCTCGTCGCCGACGCGCGCCACGAAGTGCACGCCGATCGGAAGCCCTTCCGCGTTCCAGTGAAGCGGCACCGACATCGCCGGCTGTCCGCTGATGTTGAACACAGGCGTCCAGGGGGTGAAGTCGAAGGCACCTTCGGCCATGCGGTCGAGCAGACCCGCCATCTTGACGATTCTGCCTGATCCGAGTGCGCCGACAACCCGCAGTTGCAGCCGCTCGGCCGGTCGCGGGGGGAGGGCGCCGAGCTTCGCGGGCGGTTCGGCGAGGGTGGGCGTCACGAGCACGTCCACGTCGGTGAAGAAGCGGGCCACCGACTCGCCACAGCGCTCGAGGATCCGGAGAGCGTCGGCGTATTCGCGGGCCGACAGAATGTGGGACACCAGGCCGAGGCACCAGGTCAGGGCTTCCAGTTCACCCCGCCTCGGCTTCCGCCCCAGGATTCTCGTCAGCTCTTCGAGTTCGGCCCCCAGTTCCCCCACCAGCATGCACACAAACGCCTTCGCGAACGTCGCGCCGTCGACCCGGGGCGAGTCTTCGACCACCTCGTGGCCGAGCTGTTCCAGCAGGGTGGCCGCACCCGCCACCGCCTCCACGCAATCGGCGTGCACCGACGATCCCAGCATGGGCTCGGCCGTCCACGCGATCCGCAGGCGGCCGGGATCGGCGCCCACCTCCCGGCAAAAGGGCCGCGCGGGCGGCACGATCTTGTACGGCATGCCCGGCTCCGATCCGTGGATCGCGTCCAGCATGGCGGCGCTGTCCCGCACGGAGCGCGTCAGTACGTGTTCGATGGACGCCCCGCGCCACGAGTGAACGCGGTCGGGTCCCGAGGGATTGCGGCCGCGGGTGGGCTTGAGCCCGAAGAGCCCGCAGCAGGACGCCGGCATGCGAATCGACCCGGCCCCGTCGCCACCGCCCGCCATCGGCACGATGCCCGCCGCCACCGCCGCCGCCGACCCGCCGCTGGAGCCCCCCGGCGTCCGGTCCGGCGCCCATGGGTTACGGCACGGTCCCCACAGCTCCGGCTCGGTGTAGGGGAGGAGTCCGAACTCCGGGGTGTTCGTCTTGCCGAGCACGCTGACCCCCGTTCTGCGCAACCTTCGCACCAGTTCCGTGTCGCGCTCCTGCACGCGGCCCGCCAGCAGGCGGCTGCCCCCGGAGGTGGGATGTCCCGCGTAGTGGCTCTGGAGGTCCTTCGCCAGGAAGGGGACGCCCGCGAACACGGCGCCCGGGTCCACGCCGTCAGCCAGGGCCCGCGCTTCGCCGTCCATGCGGTAGACCACGGCGTTCAGGACGGGATTGACCGCCTCGAGCCTCCCCATCGCCACCTCGATCAGTTCCAGGGGTGTGACCTTGCCCGTTCGCACCAGTGCGGCGAGCGAGGTGGCGTCGTGCCGGAGGTATTCGTCGTGGGTCATGGCTGTGTTGGGGTGTCCGCCGATCCTAGCCGATGCGGCAGGCCCGGAGCAAGCGGACCGGTTGTGCGTGGCCGACGGTGGGCCAACCTGATGGTTGTCCCCACCGTGGCCGACGCCCAATATGCTCGCGTCACTACTCACCTCACGGAGGTATCGATGGGTTCCATTCGCATGGCAAGCGGTCCGAGGACAATCCCGTGCGACCACCCGCAGCGGCGAGGGGTCCATCCGAGGGCCGCCAGGGACCGCCGCAGGTGTTGAGGACGCAGATTGCCGGTCGCGGGGGGCCGGCGCCGGGATCGCGGCCAACACCGGCAATGGTGGCCCTCGCGCTGTGGTGCACCGCGTGCGCCCGTCCCGCGCCGGACACCACCGCCGAAGACGACCATTCCCACGCCGGCGGCGGGATCGTCACCCACTGGACCGACGTGCTGGAACTCTTCGTCGAGTACCCGCCCCATGTGCGCGACGCCCCCAGCGACCCCTGGGCGATCCACCTGACGTGGCTGGCGGACTGGCAGCCCGTGCGGGAGGGCGCCCTGACGCTGTCGCTCCGCGGACCGGGCGGCGCCCGGGAGGAAATCACGATGCCCGAGCCCGATCGGCCCGGGGTCTACACGGTCACGCCGGCCCTGCCCGCGACGGGCACGTGGCGCGCCGACATGACGCTCGCGGCAGGGGGCACCGAGCACGCGATTCCCGTCGGGCAGCTCCAGGTCTTCGAGAGCGAGGACGCGTTGCCGCACGACGTGGAGGAACCGCCGCCGGGGCTGATCACGCTGCTGAAGGAACAGCAGTGGTCGATGCCCTTCCGGGTGACGCTCGCCGAGGAACGCCGAATCCCGCGCACGATCCCGGTGGCCGGCGAGATCGCGGTGCCGGCGGGCGGGCTCGCGCACGTCTCGACGCTGGTGGAGGGGCTGGTCGTGGCGCACGGCCCGGCCGTGAACCCGGGAGACCGGGTCGAAGCGGGGCAAACCCTGGCCCTGATCGCCCCGGCGAGCCTGGACGATTCCTACTCCCGTCTCCTCGCCGACGTGGCGGCCGCCGAGCGCGAGGCGGCCAGGACGGAGCAGCTCTTCGCGGCCGGCGCCATCGCCCGGCGACGCTACGAGCACGCACGGCACGAACTGGAGGTGGCGCGCGCGGCCCTCGCCGCCCTGGGCGGAGCGCGTCCCGCGGACAACGTGGACGGCGAGGACTCCCACCTCTACCACCTTCGCAGTCCGATCGCGGGCGTGGTCTCGGAGCGCCGCGTCGCCGCCGGCCAGCACGTCGAGGCGGGGACGCACGCGTTCACCGTGGTCAACCCGGCAACGCTCTGGTTCATGGCCCGCGTTCCCGCCCGGGACGCCGGGGAGGCCGGTGAAGTGACCGGCGCATGGTTCACGGTCGAGGGCGCGTCGCGGGTACACCTCGCCGACCGAGACCACCCGGTCGGCAGCGTGATCGACCCGGAGAGCCGCACCCTGCCCGTTCGTCTCGCCGTCGCAAACCCCGACGGGGTCCTCAAGGTGGGGATGCTCGCGAACGGGCACCTGTTGGTGGGCGACGTGGTCGACGGCGTGGCGGTCCCGGCCGCCGCCGTTCAGGAGGAGGACGGGCTGGCGGTGGTCTATGTGAAGGTGGGCGGCGAGGCGTTCCAGCGCCGGGTGGTGGAGCTCGGGCCCTCGGACGGTGCGTGGGTGCTGGTCAGCGGGGAGATCGCGAACGGCGAGCAGGTGGTGACGACCGGCGCCTACCAGGTGCGGCTCGCTTCGCTTGGCGACACGGAGATCTCCGACCACGGTCATCCGCATTAGCCTCGCAGCTCATGGACGAGACCCTCACGGCATTCGACCGGCGATGCACCCGCGCTGGACCGCTTCGTTTCACCTGCTCGCACTGTAAACTCAACATTACATCATGTAATGTATAGTATACATTTTTCCGTTCCAAGGCTCCACCCTGCGGTGCTCCGCGGGCCAACAGTCCCGCGCGCACCGCTGTGAGCACTCCGGCCCGGGACGCGGCGCCGGCGGGGGCGTCCAACCGCCCCGGCCTCCTCGACCTGCTGGTCCGCGCCTCGCTGGAACACCGTTTCTTCACCGTGTCCGCCGCCGCCGTGCTGCTGGCCGGCGGGGGCTGGGTGGCGGCGACCCTCCCCGTTGATGTCTTCCCCGACCTCACGGCGCCGACGGTCACCGTGCTCACCGACGCGCACGGGATGGCGCCCGAGGAGGTCGAGAGCCTGGT
>CAZTOF010000035.1:0-1876 GCA_964615515.1 uncultured Gemmatimonadaceae bacterium | reverse complement strand
GGCCGATCCCGGCCCATGTCACGAGCTTCCGGGGGCCGAACCGTCCGCACGGTTCGGATCGGGAGCTTCACCGCGAATGCCGTGGAAGACGGTGCGGAGGTGTCCGTCGGTGATGTGCAGACCCGCGTGTCGAACTGGTGTTTCGGCGTCTCCATGCTTGGACGCTGACGAACCGCTCGCGGGGAAGTCAACCAGTCGGAAACGTCCTATTGTGTCAGAACGTGTGAGGTTGTCTCAGAACGTGTCATAGCCATCGGACGCCGCCGCCAGCGGCTGGTCGAAACGCCCCCGTGGGAGCGCTCCGTCCGGGGTCAGGTGAGCGGAGACGAATCGCCCGCCGCAACCTGCGCGCCCGTCACCGAGACACTAGCTTTGAGGAGGTGTTCATCCGATGGACGGATCGCCAACGACGCTTCGAGCGCGCCACGGGAGGGCTTCTTGCCACGGCTCCACTTCAAGGGGAAGGTCTTCGTCGAGAACCACCACCTCGCCGTGCCGTTCCACGAGCTTCTTCCGGTACGAGAGAAGGGCCTGAGCGAGAAGGCGAGCCTGCGCGACAACCTGATCGTCCACGGCGACAACCTGGCCGCCCTGAAGTCGCTGCTTCCGACCTACCACGGCAAGGTGAAGTGCGTCTACATCGACCCGCCCTACAACACGGGCAACGAGGGCTGGGCCTACAACGACAACGTGAACTCGCCCCTCATGCGGGACTGGCTGGGCCGCGTGGTGGATCGCGACGACCTGACCCGGCACGACAAGTGGTGCTGCATGATGATGCCGCGCCTCAAGCTCCTGCGCGAACTGCTCCGGGAGGACGGGGCCATCTTCGTGTCCATCGACGACAACGAGGTGCACCATCTGCGGTCTCTGATGGACGAGGTGTTCGGCGAGGAGAACTTCGTAGCGACCGTCATCTGGGAGAAGGTGTATTCGCCCAAGAGCAGCGCGAAATACTTCTCGGAAAACCATGATTTCGTGGTGGTGTACGCGAAGAGAAGGGAGGCGTTCAAACGGAACTTGCTTCCGCGCACGGCGGAGGCCGACGCGCGCTATCGGAATCCCGATGACGATCCGCGAGGGCCGTGGAAGTCCAGCGACCTATCTGCACGCAACCCCTACAGCAGGGGAACCTATCCGATAGCCTGCCCGGGGGGACGGATCATCGATGGTCCCCCGGCCGGACGATTCTGGTCCGTTTCTGAGGACAGCTTTCGGGAACTGGACAGAGACAACCGCATCTGGTGGGGAAGCGAGGAAAACCAAGTTCCCGCCGTCAAGCGGTTCCTGGCCGAGGTGCAGCCGGGACTGGTCCCCGAGACGATCTGGACCTACAAGGAGGTCAATCACACTCAGGGTGCCAAGAAGACCCTTCTACAGCTCTTTCCCGACGACCTGCCGGACTTCACGACCAAGCCGTTCGAGCTAGTCCAGCGGATGGTCCTCCTGTCCACCGACCCCGACTCCATCGTCCTCGACTCCTTCGCGGGTTCCGGCACCACCGCCCACGCCGTCCTCGCCCAGAACCGGGAGGACGGCGGCAATCGGCGCTTCATCCTCGTCGAATGTGAGGACTATGCCGACCGCATCACCGCCGAGCGCGTTCGGCGGGTCATTCAAGGGGTTCCGAGCTCAAAGGACGACGCCCTCAAGGCTGGCCTCGGGAGCACGTTCAGCTACTTCGAGCTTGGCCGTCCAATGCAGCAGGAGTCGCTCCTCGACGGCTCCCACTTGCCTTCCTGGGAGAAGCTCGCGGGATACATCTTCTTCACCGCGACCGGGCAGGAATTCGACCCAGCCGGAACCAACCCGGACACCGGGTTCGTCGGGCGCACCGCGTCCCACGATGTCTTCCTCTTCTACCAGCCGGATGTCG
>CAZTOF010000034.1:0-2688 GCA_964615515.1 uncultured Gemmatimonadaceae bacterium | reverse complement strand
GAAAACGAGGTGATGACGGGCGGCAGAGCCTTCAGCGTCAAGGCCAGGTCGCTGCGACTGGGAGATTTCACCCGAACCGAGGTGGAGACCCTGCTCGGCCAGCACACCGCCGAGACCGGCCAGGAGTTCGCGCCCCGGGCGCTGCGAGCCGTTTGGGAGCAAACCCGGGGGCAGCCCTGGCTCGTCAACGCGCTTGCGCTGGAGATGTGCTTCTCGTCGGGGATGCCGAAGGAGCCCGGCGAACCCCTGTCCGAGCGCGATGTCTTCGAGGCGCGCGAGGCGCTGATCCTGCGCCGCGAGACCCACCTGGACCAGCTCGCCGACAAGCTGCGCGAGCCGCGCGTGCGGCGGGTGATCGAGCCGCTGCTGAGCGGGGGGGACGGCCGGCACGGCGAGCGCGACTTCGAGTACGTGCGCGACCTGGGCCTGGTGGCTCCGGGCCGCACCCTGCGGGTGGCCAATCCCATCTACGGCGAGGTGCTCCCGCGGGAACTCACATGGGTGCTCCAGCACGAGATCGCGCCGCAGGAGGTCGCGTGGTACGTTCGCCCCGACGGCGGTCTGGCCATGGACCGCCTGCTCGCCGCCTTCCAGGACTTCTTCAGGCAGAACTCCGAGAATTGGATCCGCCGGGCCCGGTACACCGAGGCCGGTCCGCAGCTGGTGTTGCAGGCGTTCCTGCACCGGCTGGTGGACGCGACCGGCCGGATCGAGCGTGAGTACGCGCTGGGCAGCCGCCGCGTGGACCTGCTGGTGGTCCGGCAGCTAAACTAGGCAATGTTCTCATGACAACGCGTGGCTTGAGCTGCGATCAGCCTGCATCGCCGACGCCTCCGCATTTCATGAAACATGGCGTTGCACCCTTGCTGCCTCGGCATGTCCGGGTGTTGCTCGCGCTCTCCAAGTCAGCCAACTTCAGAGTCCTCGGACCGGAAAGGAGAGCACAGGATGACGAGACAGCTAACCGCAATAGTGAAACGCGACGGGAACGGGTATGTGGCTCTGTGCCCGGAGGTGGATGTCGCCAGCCAAGGAGATCCCGTGACCGAAGCGCGGTCGAACCTCGAAGAAGCCTTGGCCCTCTTCTTCGAGACAGCTTCCAACGAGGAAATCGAGAGACGCCTGCGGAGCGAAGTCTACGTGACCCACGTCGAGGTTGCGGTTGGGTAGGCTGCGTGTCCTTTCTGGCCGTGCAGTCTGCCGGATTCTGGCTTCGCACGGTTTCGCCGAAGTGAGAAGACGCGGCAGCCATGTCGTGATGCAGAAGATCGAAGCCACGGGAACCGTGACTGTTCCGGTGCCGGATCACCGTGAGCTCCACGCTGGCACACTGAGGTCGATCATCAGGCAGTCCGGCTTGCCGCGATCGGAGTTCGAGTGAGCTAAGGCCCCTGTAAGCCTCAGTGTCAACACGGGCACGATTGTTACTGAATCACGAACCTTAGCGAAGCCGTCGCCTTGGTGATTGAAGCCAACCGGGAGTTGGCCCGCGAGGACGCCGACGGCGAGACGGTCATTAAGGTCCTGCCTCAGGTGCCGGTATCGCGCTCCTGAAGGCCGGGTGCGGCCGCGCCCGATTGCCCATGGAGCGCCGGAAAGCGGGCCGGTGTGATCCACCACCCTGCGAGGCGGCCCGGTCCGGGTGAGGGCGCCGCCGATCAGAACGTCGGTGTCAAGTACGACCCTCTCAGCTTTCATCGGAGAGCAAGGACTCCAACGTCGCCGGCGTCAGGCCGCTGGCGGCCGCCTCCCGGCTCATGGCGTCCATCGCGGCCGCCAACCGGTCCCAGGCGGTTCCGCGCAGTCGTTCGAACTGCTCCACCGACAGCATCACGCCCACCGGCGTGGCGTTCCGGGTGACGCGCACGGGTCCCTGCTGGGCCGACCGGAGGAGCTGGCCGAACCGGTTCTTGGCCTCCTTGGCAGTGATTTCTCGCATGGGGGCACAATAGCTACTATAGCCCTGATGGTCGAGGCGGGCCGTCGTGCGGAGATGTTCCCCGCACTTGCGCGAACCCCTACGCGAAGTATCGCGCGTACCCCTACGTCGAGATACCCGCCTCCGCTCTGGAAGGCGTTCTTCTCCCGATATTCGTCCCCAGCCAGGTCACTATCACCGTCAGGGCGACCTCGCCAGATTGCTGGCATGTTTTATTTCATCATGATAAACTGAGTTCCATGTTCAATCGCAACCTCATTCTCCCACGGTCGGGGAGCGAGACCTTCTTCCTGTGGGGACCGCGCCAGGCGGGCAAGTCCACCCTCCTGCGCCGGCACTATCCCCGCGGCCGTTGGATCGACCTGCTCAAGAGCGACGAGTTCAGTCGCTACGCGACCAGCCCGGCGCTCCTCCGCATGGAACTTGAAACGGCCGGGGCGGATCCGGAGCGTCAAGTCGTCATCGACGAGGTGCAGAAGGTGCCGGCGCTCCTGAACGAGGTGCACTGGCTCATGGAGAACCGGAGCTTCCACTTCGCGCTCTGCGGCTCCAGCGCGAGGAAGGTCAGGCGAGGCGCCGCGAACCTGCTCGGCGGGCGGGCCCTCCGCTATGAGCTGCGCGGCCTGACGGCGGCCGAAATCGGCAGCGGCCTCGACCTCGACCGGCTGCTGAACCGGGGGTACCTGCCGCGCATCCACCAGGCAGCGCGCCACCGGCAACTGCTCGACGCGTACATTGCGGACTACCTC
>CAZTOF010000033.1:0-2235 GCA_964615515.1 uncultured Gemmatimonadaceae bacterium | reverse complement strand
GAGCAGTACTGGATCGAAGGCTGACCGTACGCAGAGCCCCGCAGGGGATCTGATCGGGATAGGGCGGCATGGTTGTGCCGCCCTTTCCCTTTCTGCGCCCGGCATGGGCTCTCGCCAGGAGGTGCGGCGTGCGCCGAGCATGCCAAGTCCTCTACCGACCAGGCAGGGGGAACGGTGAGTTGACGGCAAGGGTGCCCGCCGCGAGACGGGATCTGAAGGAAGCCGGAGACAAACCACTGGCCCGACGAACAGGAACCGCATAGTAGGCAGCCGCGTTGGATGAGAGGGCAAAGAGACTTGAAGTCCAATACCTGCACGGAGAGCGCGGAGGTATATGCGGCGGGCATAAGTGGGAAGGTGGGAGTTCTTACCCGGGGAGGTCTGGCGGTGTGTCGGCCCGAGAGGGGCGACACGGAGCATCGGAAGGTGTGGCCGAGCCGTCAGAAGTCAGCCGAAGGCATAGTAGGCCAGCTCGACGCGGCCGAAGGCCCGAACACGGAGCCGGGGCCGACGCCTGAACCTCGATGACGAAGCAGACGCTGGATAGTATGGCTGAGATGCCCGAATCCGCCGCGGGAAGTAGCCGACGGAATCGGCGAGGTAGCGCGAGCGGTGCGTCAAACGTCACGGTGGGGAAGGAGAACGGCGACCCGAGCGAGCAGAGGATGCTTGAGGAGGTAGTCGAGCGTCAGAACATGCGCGCCGCCTACCAGCAGGTGAAGCGCAACGCTGGGGCGCCTGGGATCGACGGCATGAGTGTCGAGGAACTGGGGCCGCACTTGCGGGAAGAGTGGCAGCGGATCAAGGAAGCGCTGTTGGACGAGCGGTACGAGCCACAACCGGTGAAGCGGGTGGAGATCCCGAAGCCGGGCGGCGGGATGCGCCAACTGGGCATTCCGACGGTGGTGGACCGGCTGATCCAGCAAGCGTTGCACCAGGTGATGAGCCGGGTGTTCGAGCCGGGGTTTTCGGAATCCAGCTATGGGTTTCGCCCTGGGCGCAGCGCCCACGACGCGGTGCTGAAGGCGCGTGAGTACGTGGCCGGCGGCAAGCGGTGGGTGGTCGACATGGACCTGGAGAAGTTCTTCGACCGGGTAAACCACGACGTGCTGATGGCGCGGGTGGCACGCAAGGTGAAGGACAAGCGGGTGCTGAGGCTGGTGAGGCGATACCTGGAGGCCGGTGTCATGGACGCCGGGCTGGTGTCACCGACGACGGAAGGGACGCCACAGGGCGGTCCGTTGTCACCGTTGCTGTCGAACATCCTGCTGGACGAGTTGGACAAGGAGCTGGAGCGGCGCGGACACGCGTTCTGTCGGTACGCCGACGACGCCAACGTGTACGTTGGGTCGAGGCGAGCCGGGGAGCGAGTGATGCAGACGCTGGAGCGGTTTGTGAGCAAACGGCTGAGGCTGCGGGTGAACCGTGACAAGAGCGCGGTGGATCGACCGTGGAAGCGGAAGTTTCTGGGATACTCGATGACCGTGGAGCGCACGCCGAGGCTGAAGGTGGCGCCTGAGTCGGAGCACCGACTGAGGCAGAAACTGAAGGTTGAGTTCCGGCGGGCGCGAGGACGGAACCTGACGGCGCAGATCGAGGAGCTACGGCCGCTGCTGATCGGCTGGTCCAACTACTACCGGCATGCGGAGGTCGCGGTGACGTTCGACCGACTGGACGAATGGATCCGGCGGCGATTCCGCTGTGTGCAGTGGCGGCAGTGGAAGCGGCCGCGCACGCGGGCGAAGAAGCTGATGCAGGCCGGGTTGGCAAAAAGCCGGGCTTGGCAGACGGCCTTCAACGGCTACGGACCCTGGTGGAACGCGGGAGCGTCGCCCATGAATGCGGCGCTGACGACGCGCTACTTTGCCGAGCATGGCCTGGTGAGCCTTCTCGAACGGCATCGACGCTGGCGGATGGCTTCGTGAACCGCCGTATACGGAACCGTACGTACGGTGGTGTGGGGGGACGGCGGGGGTGACCCCGCCTCCTACCCGGTTGCGACATGGCATCCGGTGGCTGGACGCTGGGGGGCCGGCGCGCCGTCGCGGTGCTGGCCTGGACCGCCGTCTGCGCCGCGGCTCACGCCGATGGAGTCCCGGCCGGCGTCAGCGTCGACGTGACGCCGTTCCGGCCACGATCCGGGTGCGAAGCGGCGTTCGTGGCGCACGACCTGGACCACCGCACGCTGCCGTCCGGACTGCCGATCGAGCTGTTCGACAGCCACGGCGCGGGCGT
>CAZTOF010000032.1:0-4661 GCA_964615515.1 uncultured Gemmatimonadaceae bacterium | reverse complement strand
CTGGTGGCGCAGGTGGGCGTCGCCGGGTCCGTCCGAATCGGGGAGGGGGTCGCGCTCGGGGGGCAGGCCGGGATCTCGGGGCACCTCAGCATCGGCGCGCGCGCGCAGGTCGCGGCCCAGGCGGGCGTCATCGGCGATGTCGCGCCGGGGCAGGTGGTCTCCGGGTATCCGGCCAGGGATCACAGGAGCTACCTGAAGGCCATGGCGCACCTGATGAGGTTGCCGGAGATCGTCAAACGGGTCCATCGGCTCGAGCGGCAACATGCGGCGGAGGACGCACGCTAGTGGGCCCGAAGCAGCAGACGGTCGCCCGCGAGGTCATGCTGGAGGGGATCGGCGTGCACACCGGTCAGGCGGCCACGCTGGCGATCAGGCCGGCACCTCCGGACACCGGCGTCGCCTTCACACGCACCGACCTGCCCTGCGGGACCCGGGTTCCGGCCCGCCTCGAATTCGTCACCGCCACGGAACTCGGTACCAGACTGGGCTCCGATGGTGTGGAGATCCTCACGGTGGAGCACGTGCTGGCGGCACTCGCGGCCCTCGAGGTCGACAACGCGGTCCTGGAGCTGCACGGCCCCGAGGTGCCGATTCTGGACGGGAGCTTTGCGCCCTATGTGGGCGCCCTGGAGGAGGCGGGGCTCGAACCCCAGGACGCCGAGGCGGAGGTCATCGAAGTCACCGAAATAGTCTCGGTCGAAGGCGAGCAGGGTGCGGTCTACGTCGCCCTGCCGGACAGCGGCTACCGCGTATCCGCCACGATCGATTTCGGGCACGAGGCGATCGGCCGCCAGCACGGAGGGTTCATCATCGATGACCGGAGGTTTCGCAGCGACCTGGCACCGGCTCGCACCTTCGGCTTCCGGGCGGACGCGAACGCGTTGCGTGCCCTTGGTCTGGCCCGGGGCGCCTCGCTGGCGAACACGGTGGTGCTCGACGGCGACGGTGTCATGAACAACGGACTTCGCTACGCCGACGAATTCCTGCGTCACAAGGTCGGGGATATCGTGGGCGATCTGGCGTTGATGGGCGGGAGATTCCGGGGCCACGTCGTTGCGGAGCGCCCGAGCCACAGCGGCAACATCGCGCTGGCACGGTCGATCCGGGAGCAGCACGACCGGGTCCGGCGGATTCACACGATCGACGTCATGGAGATCATGGACGCGCTTCCGCACCGCTATCCGTTGCTGCTCGTCGACCGGGTGGTGGAGTTCGAACCCGGCAAGCGCATCGTGGGACTCAAGAACGTGACGATCAACGAACCGTTCTTTCGCGGGCATTTTCCGGATCATCCGATCATGCCGGGGGTGTTGATCATCGAGGCCATGGGTCAGGTTGGCGGAGTCCTGCTGATGGACGCGATTGGGGACACCGAGGACAAGCTGGTGTACTTTATGGCTCTCGATAACGTGAAGTGGCGCCGGCCGGTTACGCCCGGAGACCAGGTTCTCTTCGAGGTGGAGATGGTCAATCTCCGCCGGAGCGTCTGCAAGATGAAAGGGAAGGGCACCGTGAACGGAAGGGTCGTTGCCGAAGCTGAAATGATGGCCAGGATCGTGGACCGATGAGGGGCATGCCCGCCCGGGAACGCGCGCTCGTGCGCGTCCACGAAACCGCCATTGTGGATCCCGCCGCCGAGCTGGCTCCCGGAGTCGAGGTCGGTCCCTTCGCGATCATCGGACCGGGCGTGACGATCGGGGCGAACTCCCGCGTGGGTCCGCGGGTCCTGATCGAGAGGGACACGACGCTGGGCACCGACTGCCGGATCGCCAACGGGGCCGTGCTCGGGACGGATCCCCAGGACCTCAAGTACGAGGGAGAGGAGACCGTTCTCGAGATCGGCGACCGGACGGTGATTCGCGAATTCGCGACGGTGAACCGGGGCACGGCGGCGTCGGGCCGCACCCTGGTGGGTTCGGACTGCCTGGTCATGGCCTACTGCCACATCGCGCACGACTGCGAGATCGGGAACCACGTCATCGTCTCGAACGCCACGAACATGGCCGGACACGTCGTGATCGAGGACTGGGCCATCGTCAGCGGCCTGGTTGCAATTCACCAGTTCGTCCGCATCGGGGCGCACTCCTTCGTGGGAGGCGGCTCCCGCATCAGCCAGGACGTTCCCCCGTACTGCAAGGTGGCCGGGAGCCGCTCCCCGAAGCTGTACGGGCTGAACACGGTGGGGCTCGAGCGGCGCGGCATGCCGGTCGAGGTGCGCCGGTGCCTGAAGCGCACCTACCGCATCCTCTTCCAGTCGGAGTGGAATCTCTCGCAGGCGGTCGAAAAGGTCGAGGCGGAAACCGAGCTGATGTGTCCCGACGTGGGCTACTTCCTCGACTTCATCCGGAACAGCGAACGCGGGATCACCTTCTGACCCGGCAGCCGGTGGTGGAATCCCCCCGGGCCGCGTCCGTGCCTTCCATCGGAGTCGTCGGCGTCGGGTCGCTGGGCCGGCATCATGCACGGGTGGTCCGTGACCTGGAGGGTGCGAGGTGCGCGGGGATCTTCGACGCCGACGAGGAGCGGAGCAGGACGGTCGGGGGCGAGCTGGGCGTCCGCGTGAGGTCTTCGCTGGGGGAACTGCTCGGCGCCAGCGACGCGGTCGTGGTGGCGGTGCCCACGATATCGCACGAATCTGTCGCGCGGGAAGCCGTCGGAGCGGGGGTCCACGTCTTCGTGGAGAAACCGCTGGCCCCGGACATGGGGGCTGCTGACCGCCTGATCGCGGTGGCGGAGAAGCGTGGCGTGGTCTTGCAGGTGGGACACGTGGAGCGGTTCAACCCGGCGCTGGTGGCCGCCCGGCCGTACCTGGACCGCCCTCTCTTCGTGGAATCGCACCGGCTGGCACCGTTCACCCCCCGGTCGCTGGACGTGGCGGTGGTGCTGGACCTCATGATCCACGACGTGGACCTGCTCTGCAGCCTGGTCGGCAGGCCAGTGACCGAACTGGCGGCCGCGGGGCTGCCGGTGCTCACGCGCCATGTCGACGTCGCCAACGCGCGCCTCGGGTTCGAGGGTGGTGCGGTCGCCAATCTCACAGCCAGCCGGGTTTCGGTCACCAGGGTCAGGAAGCTGCGGGTGTGGCAGCGTTCCGGCTACCTGTCCCTGGACCTTGCGGCCGGCCGCGGCGAGTTCTACCGGCTCAAGGACGGTGTGTCGGGGCTGGACGGGCCGACTCTGCCCGACGGCGTCCACTCCCTGGCCGGACTGGCGGCCATCGTGGAACGGATTCCCATCGTCGGTGACGATTCGGAACCCCTCGCCGCCGAGCTGGCTTCCTTCCGCGACGCCGTCCTGGGTCTGGCGCCGCCCCCGGTAACCGGCGAGGATGGACGGCGTGCACTCGAACTCTCACTGGCCATCGAAGAACAGATCGAGGACCATGTCGCTTATACGCGTTCGGCGTCGCCGTAAGCGCGAGTGGATCGACACGAGGAAGGGGAAGTCCCCCACGACCCTCGCGATCCTGCTCGCCATCGTGCTGGCGATCATCTGGTACCTCGGGCGCACCTTCTGACTCCGGAGCCCGGTGGTGCCTCCCCAGGCGGCCCGCGGTGTTCTTCGCCTCCGCAGAGTGCTCATGCTGGCGGGCGAGGCATCCGGGGACTCGCACGGTGCGCACGTGGCCCGGGAAATCCGGCGCCGCTGGCCGGGCGTGGAGATTGTGGGGCTGGGGGGCGAACGAATGGCCGCGGCCGGCGTCCGGCTGATCAGCGCGCTCGACGAACTGGCGGTCATGGGGTTCGCGGAGGTCGTCAGGCGACTCCCCTTCTTCAGGCGTCTGGAACGTCGGCTGGTCCGGCTCCTCCGCGAGGAGAGGCCCGATCTCGTCCTTCCCATCGACTATCCCGGCCTGAATCTCAGGATCGCGGCGCGCGCCGCCGGCCTGGGAATCCCCGTGCTCTACTACATCGGTCCCCAGGTATGGGCGTGGAGGTCCGGGCGCGCGGCACGACTGTCCCGGATTGCTGACCGGATCGCCGTCATCCTGCCCTTCGAGGCGGAGCTCTACCGGCGCCACGGCGGACGGGCCGTATTCGTCGGCCATCCGCTGCTGGAGGAGGAGATCCGGCCCGACCCGGCCCGGCTGGCCCGGTCGCTCGGCCTGGAGCGGGGGAGGCCTGTACTCGCACTATTCCCGGGATCACGCGTTCAGGAGCTTCGGCGCCATGCGAGGCCCTTCACCGCGGCGGCCCGGGAGCTTCAGCGGCGCATACCGGGCCTTGCGGTGATCGTGAGCAGGGTGTCGTTCCTGCCGGCGTCGGCGTACGGCCTGTTTCCGTTCCCCACCACCGGAGACGCCGCTTCGCTGAGGGCGCTGGCGACCGCCGGCCTGGTCAAGTCGGGAACCAGCACCCTTGAGGCGGCGCTCGCAAGGATGCCGTTCGCCGTCGCGTACATTACTCATCCAGTAACGTTTGTCGTGGCAAGGAGATTGGTACGGGTTCCCCACGTGGCGCTCGCCAACCTGGTCGCGGGACGGCGGATCGTGCCCGAATTCATCCAGCGCGACATGACCCGGGAGGCGGTGGCGGACGCCCTTGAACCGCTTCTCGACGAGTGGTCGGCCGAGCGGCGTGAAATGGTCGCGGGGCTGAAGGAAATCCGGGCCGCGCTGGGGTCGCCGGGGGCGGCGGGGCGGGTGGTGGATCTCGTGGAGG
>CAZTOF010000031.1:0-3083 GCA_964615515.1 uncultured Gemmatimonadaceae bacterium | reverse complement strand
CCGAGCTCTTCTCGTTCAGCTTCGCGATGTCCCGCGCGGCCGACGGCGACGGTGCTTCCGGCTTCGCGTTCGTGCTGCCGGCGGAGGTCGGCTGGGCGGGCGAGCTGACGGGCATCACCCTCGCCGGACCCGGCGGAGCGTTCGCCGTGAACGCCGACAGCGGCGTCCCGACGGCCATCCTGCGCGATCCGCGCACCGGCCGGGTGCGGGGCATCCTGCGCGAGTTGCCGCCCCCGGCGCGGGCCGGGATGGACGCGGCGACACGGTCCACGGCAGAGCCGGCGCTCGAGGTCCTGTTCAGCCGCGGGCTGCCGGACGCGGCGGCGTGGCGGCGATGACGGGGCCGCAGGGTGCGGGGGCGACGGTTCGCCCACCCATCGAGATGGATTTCACACACAGACGCGCACACGTCTTTTCCACCGCGCGGAAGGAGACGGCAGGATGATTCGGAACCGACTGGGCCGACCGGCCCGCCTCCTCATGTTTGCCACCGCTGTGGCCTGCTGGATTCCATGCGTTCCCACGGAGGCCGCGGGCATGCCGCTGGTTCAGAAACCTCCGGCACCGCCGCGTCCGGCGGCGGCCACCCTCGGGTCTTCGGTCCATCTCACCTGGGCAGCTCCGACATTGCCCGGCGACAGCCCCGAGATCACCGGCTACGGGATCCAGGTGACCTACGCCCCCCTCACGGACTGGATCGACCTCGTGGCCAACACCGGCAGAACGGATATCAGCTACATCCACCAGAATCCCCCTCGGAACACCACCGTGTTCTATCGAGTCGCCGCCATCAACGCTGACGGGCAGGGACCATATTCGCCGCCTTCCAACCCGGTTGCCACAAACGGGAGCACGGGGCCGGGGACACCGGGTGCACCTCGCAATCTGGAGGCGGTTGCGGTCGGGACCGCCATCAGGCTCAACTGGGACGTACCGTTACCGACCGCCGGGAAAACGATCAGCGGTTACCGGGTGGACGTGTCGGCGAATGGCGGCGTCAACTTTGCGTTTCGGACGAATACGACCGCGACCGAGTACCTGGATTCGGATCTCCCGATAGGCGCCACCCGCCACTACCAGGTCAGGACGCTGTACTCCGACAACACCCTCGGGCCCCCGGCGTACGCGCACGCCACCACGGTGGCGACCGGGATACCGGGTGCGCCCCGGAACCTGAGGGCGACGGCCTCCGGGCCCACCACCATCGACCTGGACTGGGACCCGCCGTCCTCGACGGGTGGGAGCACGATCACCTACGAGGTTCAAGTGTCGTCGGACGGCGGTGATAGCTGGGGCTCGGCGCGAACAACGAGCCAGACCTCGTTCCAGGACACGGGGCTCCCCGTGGGCGCGACCCGCCACTACCGGGTCAGGGCAAGGAACGCCAACGGCCCCGGGCCCTGGACGCCCGCGGAGAGCGCCACGACGGACGCCGGGACGCCGGGACCGCCCCGCGACCTGACGGCCAGCGCCGACGGCGGGTCGGCGATCGAGTTGGACTGGCGGGCGCCGAGCGATGCGGGAAGCGCGCCGGTCACGGGCTACCGGATCGAGTGGTCGGCCAACGGCGTTGTCTGGGATGTCCTCGCGCCCAACCACCGAGCAACCAACTACAGGGACGACTACCGTCTCTCGCCCGGCACCACCCGGCATTACAGAGTCGCAGCGATCAACCGGCATGGGCCGGGGGACTGGTCGGACGAGGTGCAGGCCACGACGAGCCGCCCGCCGGGGAGGCCGACAGGCCTCGTTGCCCGGGCCCAGGGAACGTCGAGGATCGAGTTGGACTGGACCGCCCCCACGGGCGGAGGCCCGGTCACCGGCTACTGGATCGAGTGGTCGAGCACCGGCACCGGCCGGTGGATGCGGCGCGTGAGGAACTCCAGAGCAACCTCGTACACCGACACCGGCCTCAGCGCCGGCACTACCCGTCACTACCGCATCGCGGCGTTCAACACGGCGGGCGAGGGCCCCTGGTCGAACATCGTCCAGGCGACCACCGAAGTCACCGTTCCGGGCGCGCCCACGCGCCTCAGGGCGACGACTCCGGCTTTGGGGTTGGGGGGGGACACCCGGATCCAACTCAGTTGGACGGCTCCGGCCTCGAACGGAGGAAGTCCGATCACCGGCTACCGCATCGACAGACGTTCCCGGACCTCGGACTGGAAAATCCACGTGGCCAGCACCGGCAGCGCCACCTGCACCACGTGCACCTACACCGACAGCGGTCTCAGCCCCAACACAACCTGGTTCTATCAGGTGCGCGCGCTCAGCGCCAAGGGACACGGGAGCGCCTCCAACGTGGCCGAAGGCACCACCCGCGCAGCGCCGCCCGGACCGCCGCGGAACCTGGACGTGGACGCGCGCGGGACCGGCCCGAACAGCATCGTCCTCACCTGGGATGCGCCGGAGATCGACGGAGGGGTGCCCATCACCGGCTATGCCATCCAGCGGATCGGGCCCAACAACAGCACCCACCGTGCCAACACGGGGACGACGGCGACCACATTCACGGACACGGGTCTCCAGCCGGCCACCGCCTACCGGTACCAGGTGGCGGCGATCAACCGCGTAGGACGGGGCGAATGGTCGTTGGAGAGGAGAACGAGCACGTACGCCGCCAAACCCGGGGCCCCGACCGGGCTGGAGGCCCGGGCGGTCGGAACCTCGCGCATCGACCTGTCCTGGAGTGCGCCCCGCAACGACGGCGGCGCCACCATCCTCGGCTACCTGATCGAGGGCTCGGACGACGGGGGCAGGACCTGGAACATCCCCATCCGCCGCAACACCAACTCGAGGGGGACAACGTTCTCCGACGTGAACCTCCAGCCCGCGACCACGCGGCACTACCGGGTCGCCGCGATCAACACCGCGGGCACCGGGCCGGTCTCGAACATCGCGCGCGCGACGACCGAAGCCACGGTCCCGGGCGCGCCCCGGAGTCTCGACGCGGAGGCCGACGGAACCTCGCGGATCGAGCTTGCCTGGCGAGCGCCCACAAGCGACGGGGGCTCGCGCATCACCGGTTACCTCATCGAGGTGTCCGAAGACGGGGGCGCCAGTTGGGATGATCTGGTGTCCAA
>CAZTOF010000030.1:0-5222 GCA_964615515.1 uncultured Gemmatimonadaceae bacterium | reverse complement strand
ATTGAGCCCCTCCGCCTGAGGAGCGGACCCCGAACACGTTCCCGCGGGAACGTGTTCGGGGTCCGCTCCTCAGGCGGAGGGGCTCAATGTGCTACCAACCGCGGAGTCCTTCAAGTTTCAGCGGGAGGTTTGCCGGCGCCCGCCGGCGGGCCGTTCCGGAAGTCCTCGGCTGAACAGCACCTCGAGGCTCCGGAGTCCCGGTTCGGCCACCGGGGATGCCAGCGCCCGCCGGGCCGGGGTCGGCGGCGGGACGCCGCGCGGACCGCCACCGAGTACGTCCCGCAGGACACCACGCACGTGTCCGCTCTCCGGATCCCGCAGGATCGCCATCGGCTTTTCGGTGTCGGCGTCGAGCACGGCCGACCCTTCCGGTCCCGTGAACCGGATTTCCGCGAGCCTCTCCACCCACCCGGGCTCGGCCGGGATGGCCATGACGAAGCCCGACTCCCCGTCCCCATCGGCGATCGGCCACATATCGAAGCGGATCGAGAACAGTTCCTCTCCGTCGGAAGCCGTTCCGCGAACCTCGTACGGGCCGCCCGCGCCGCCCGCGCCGTCCCGGCCGGGGAGACGCGGGGGGGCCTCGACCACGAAGGCCGGTTCCAGAAACGGGGTGCCGCCTGCGTCCGCGCCGCCCCACAGGAGGAGCGATGTCGTCGGAGCGACGCGATCGGCGGCTCCCGCGGCGGCGGCCTCGTCTTCCAGGCGGTAGCGGAGCGCTTTCGTGAAACCGTAGTCGCCGATCCACTGCGGATGGCAGTACGACATCAGGTCGTAGCTGGCGGACGACCGGAGTGACCGGTGCTCGAAATCGTACCCCCAGGCTCCAGTGATTCCGTGGGGGTTCGGGAATGCCTGGTCGACGCGGGCAGGATCGCCGCACGGTGCGTGGCGGAGACTCATGTTATGCCCCAACTCGTGCGCGATGACCGCCGAGTCGGGGATCGCAAAGCTCACCCGGCCCCCGATGTACGCCCGTCCCGAGAAGCGGTCGCTGAAGGGCCCCGGCATGGTCCCCAGGTAGTGGCCGCTCCCCCCCTCCATCGTTCGGATCATCCTCGTCTCCCTCAGGAGATCCGAGGTATTCTCCGATGAAGTCCACACGGCCTCGTGCACCGTCACATCCAGGGCGCCGACCGGCAGCAGCGTCCGCGCGTCCCGCAGCAGATCGTCCTCGTCCGTCAATCCGTTCGTAACGTCCAGAATCGAACGGTCCGGGTTGTCCTGAAGGAGAAACGGGATGACCGTGAGGTCGAGCGTCGGCATCTCCCGGACGTCGATCGCCATCCAACCCGTATCCGGGATTCGCGTCGGCACTCCCAGCCCGGGATCGAGCGTGCCCTCCGGATCGATATGCAGGACCATTTCCAGCCCCGGCCGAATCACCTCCCCCGGTATCGGCGCGTTGGCCGACGCCCCGATTCTGCCCTCGTCGATCGCCGTCGGGATCGGGACCGACTGGGCCGGGATATCCGCCTGGAACGCGTGGACGCCATCGACGTGGAAGGTTGCCCGTACGGCGGGGATTTCGGCGTCCGATGCACGGGCGGCCGTCAAGAACACGCGCAGCAGGGCCGGCTTACCCGCAACGAGGGGCACCGGGAACTCGAGCGACTGTACGGTCTGGGTCAGATACGCCCGCGATCCCGCCATGTCCCGGCACAGGGCCACCTGCGCGTCCTCCAGGCCGCGCAACCAGTCCTGGAAACCGGCGTCGGCAGGCGCGCACAATCCCGTGCCGCGAGCCAGCAGCGTTTCCAGCCGCTCCAGTCCGGCGAATTCGGACGGCAGCGCCCCCGACAGCGCGCCGTTTGCCGTCACGTTCAGATACTCGAGCCTCGTCAGGCGGCTGAAGCCGGACGGCAGCGTCCCGGACAGCCGGTTATGGGCCAGCGAGAGCAGGTCCAGAGCGGTGAGTTCACCCAGTCCGGGCGGAACCTCGCCCGACAGGTCGTTGAGGTACAACCACAGCTTCTCGAGCTTCGAGAGCGCCGTCAGCTCGATGGGTATCGGACCCGTCAGGCCGTTTCGGGATACCGAGAGCTGGGTGAGGTTCGCGAGATTCCCCAGCTCGGGCGGGATCGGACCGGTCAGTTCGTTATCGCTGACGCTCAGTCCCCACAGGTTCGAAAGCCGGCCCAGCTCGGGCGGGATCCGGCCCGTCAGTTCGTTTCCCAGCACGACAAGGGCTTCCAGGCTCGCGGCGTTGCCGAATTCGGGCGGAACCGCGTTACGCTAACTGGATGCCGTCATAACTATAGGTAGAATAATAGCTTATATAAACCTACATCGAATTGTGTATCACTCTGGATATGCACGAATTAACGGGAATCCCTTCTACGTTACTGGAGGTCCTCGGGTAATCGATGGAGTGGGAGTGTATCCGACCTGCCGCGCAAAAAAAGCGGGGGTTGAAACAACACCCCACCCCCGGCTGCCGGGGGTGGGGGTGTTCGCTTACGCCCATGTGGCAGGGGCCGGAGATCCTCGCTAGTACCTCTTGTATTCGCAGAGCCGGGACCACAACTCCTCATCCGGCCCGTCGGCGGTGTAGATCACCAACAGCACTCCGGCCTGACACCAGAGACAGACGTTGGGACACGGGTTCTCAAGCTCCGCCCTCGTCTGGAATCGCCACTCGCCGTCCGGGTACTCGATGGCCTGTTGCGCCGGCCACTGGCACTCCGGTGGTTGCTCGCTCGATTCGTACAGGTCGCGGATGTAGTCGAAGCCGCCCGTCTGAGCCACGGCATGTAACGCGCGGTCCGCCTCGGGCCCGAGCCGATCCTCGTAGGACTCGTAGAGACCGATGAAGGCATCGAGAGCCCCCAGATACGGAACGCCTTCCTCCGGTGCATTGTCGAACTCCAACGCGGAACCCGTCAGGACGGAATATGCGGTATACACCTGCGTCTCGTTGCCCTCTCGAATCAAGCGTACAAGCTCGCCTGCGAACTCATCCAACTCTGCCGAGCTATGGGTATCGTACTTCTGGCGCAGTAAGGCGATACCCGCATCGGCTGCACGGACGTGGTTTCTAGCGGTTTCCTCGACCTCCAACATCTCGACCTCCAGCGTCTCAACCGCCCGAAGAGCCGAACTAGGCGTTGGGGTCTGCCACTCTCCGCTCTCCAACACCATGCCACGCTTCGGTGGCCTGTCCTTGTCCTGCCCTTCCAGTCCGACCGGGGACAGGAGGGCAAGCAGAAAAAGCATGATCCTCTTCATCGTTCTGCTCCTCTCAGCAGCCATTCGTTGCGGCGCTACCGGGATGTCCCAGAATGCCAGGATAGCTCAGTCTCCAACCTCCGCCACGATTCCAGAAGCTGGTACCACTTCCGGAGGCAAACGGGCGTGCCCACCGACCGGAACTCTGCAACGAAGTTCTGTAGAACACGTTCCATTTCCCTTGCACGTTACTACGCACAACACCCAGGTTCGGGCCTGTTATGGCCTCGATGTCGTTCATCACCGTAGTCGATGCCGTGCTGCTCGTGAGGCAGTCGTTGATCCCGTCCTCATGATCCCGCTCATGGAGGACGATATCGTCGTGGAACTGGCCCCACGGCAGAAGCGTGTTGCACTTCTGATTCACCGTATACGTGTTTGATGACGAGGGCAACGAGGACGAGGCAGGGCAGGTGCTGCTCGCCCCGGAATGCCTCTTGCCGCCGGTGGAGTAGTCGTCGTGGACGTAGAGCGCGGTGTTCGGAGTCGGCGCATCCTTCATGTACCATCGCTTCTTCCACGGACCGGTACCTTCCCGCGGCGCCGGCACGTAGTTCGGCGACAGCGGAAGGTCGTAGAGTCCGAGGGTGCTGATGCGCGAGAACTGTCTTGACGCCCGCACCGCTGACGGACCCCAGTTGAACCTTGCGTTCACGCTGATGTCCTTGGAGTCGCTGAATCCACCAACCTCGACGGTGACGGTGACATCATCGACGGCATACCCTTCCCACGTACTCTTCCCCTTGCCGGATGTTTTCGTACCCGAGGATGAGGACCACGAGATGGTGAACGGAGAGATATCAACCTCCGCGCCCTCAGCGTTCACCGCCGCGACCGAACAACTACCCTCCCGTCCACGCGTGACGGAGTTGTCGCAACTCAAAGTGAACGTGATCTCTTGGTTCTGGTTGTTATTGTTGTTCCCACCTCCTCCGCCCCCACTGCCACCCGTACTATCATCCCAGCAGTAGAGGATCGTGGCGCTGTAGATCCGGCCGGTATCGAGGCCGTAGACGATGCGGACCATGCACCAGATTTCGAGCGCCGGTCCGGCGGGGTTGGAGATCGGGGCTCCCTTGTCAGGAACCCTACCGCCACCAGACCCGCTCCCCGGACCGCCGCTTCCGTGGCCGTCTCCGTCACCGCCCGTCGTGCCGATTGGGCCGACCGGCCCGGACGCGACGAGGTTGCCGATGTCGATGCCTCCCTTCGTGATCGAGCCGTCCTCGTTCACCACCGCACCCACGAGTTCGTCCGCGTATGCCGGCGCCACGTTGGCTGTGTCGACGGCGGTGGAGGAGTCGGCGTGCAAGTCGCCGGGGTTGATAGGTGCGAGGGTTGCGACGGGACCGAGCATGTCTCCCGCCGCTTCTTCGTCTGCGCATCCAAGCACGACGACGCCAGCCAGCGCGAACGCGCTGGTGAGCAGGGCGGCTCGGATGAATGAGGATCGCGTGCTCATGTAAGAACCTCTCCTTCCGGTGGTGCTGCCGTTGAATCTCGGCAGACGCGAAGGAGCGTCTGCCGTCGGACAGGAGATTGCTTACCGGGGCGTCCTTCCCGCGGTGTTAGGAGCCCCGGCTGGCTCCACCGACGGCGGTATGGGCACAGACCGATGGGAGGTAAAGGAGGATGGCGTGGCGCTCGTTCGCGAACATGGCGGCCCTCCCTTCTTGCGTGGCGGGTTGGGGTTGTGGTGACGGGCTGCTACACCGCAGGCGCGTAACAGGTTCCCTTTGCCATTGATCGACAGGTAGATCCGGGCCGTCGACCTCGCCGAGGGCACCGCTCTGCGTAGCCAGCGGCAAGGGAAGCATCAGCGGCTCGGACCGGCATCGCGGTCCGGCCCGCGCTCGGCGGCCTTATCACCAGCCGCGGCCGCGCGGTCTCGCGCCGCCAGATGTCCCGTAATACTCGGTCAAGCCTGTCACCTGCGCGTCGAGCCGCTCGATTTGCCGCCTCAAGGTGTCGTTCTCCCCGCTCAGCCGCTCGAC
>CAZTOF010000029.1:0-4141 GCA_964615515.1 uncultured Gemmatimonadaceae bacterium | reverse complement strand
GCCTCACCTATCCACGCTGTAAAACACACATTACATTATGTCATGTTCACTATACATTTTGCCGGTCTAAGGCTTCGCTCTGCGTTGCTCCTCTGGCGAATAGCGCTGCTATTCCCCCTTCGTCGCGCCTTGCCGGCCCGGCGCCTCGCCGCTCTCGGTGCTCGCGGGGCTTTATCCACGGACTGCTAGCCTGGCAGAACGGAGGCAATCATGAGCAACGACACCCCGGGCGCGGACCAGGGTCTCGGCCACGAGGCCATCGCGCGCGTCTTCCAGGAGGGCATCTACCCCTACGAGAAGAAGATGAGGCGGCGCGCGTACGAGGGGCAGAAGGCCGGGCTCCAGGTCGAGCTCCTGAAGGTGCAGCGCTGGGTCAGGAGCTCCGGAAAGAAGATCGTCATCCTCTTCGAGGGGAGGGACGCCGCGGGCAAGGGAGGAACGATCAAGCGCTTCATGGAGCATCTCAACCCACGCGGAGCCCGTGTCGTGGCACTGGACAAGCCCAGCGACGTCGAGCGGGGCCAGTGGTACTTCCAGCGCTACGTCCAGCACCTGCCGACGTCCGGCGAGATGGTCCTCTTCGACCGCTCCTGGTACAACCGGGCCGGGGTCGAGCGCGTCATGGGATTCTGCACCGGCCAGGAGTACCTGGAGTTTCTGCGCCAGTGCCCCGAACTCGAACGCATGCTGGTCAATAGCGGCATCCTGCTCTTCAAGTTCTATTTCTCGGTTTCCAAACACGAACAGCTGCACCGGTTCGACAAGCGCAAGACGGACCCGCTGAAGCAGTGGAAGGTGTCCCCGATCGACATGGCTTCGCTCGACAAGTGGCCCGACTACACGCAGGCCAAGGAGGCCATGTTCTTCTACACCGACACCGCCGACGCCCCCTGGACCGTCATCAAGTCGGACGACAAGAAACGCGCGCGGATCGCGGCGATGCAGTTCTTCCTGTCCAGGCTGGAATACCCGGACAAGGACGCCGGGGTGGTGACCGGTCCCGATCCGCTGATCGCCGGACCGGCGACCCGCGTGGTGAGCAAGAGCGAGCCGATGACGGCCGAGCCGGGCGCCGTGGTCCGGTAGCCCGGATGGCCCGGTATCCACGGACCCGCGGTCCAGCGCGGATGGATCGGCGGTCGAATGCCGCGGGGGGTTTTTCGCGGGCTGCCCGGCCCGCCGGGAGGCGAGACTCGTGACTGACGTCGGGACCAGGATCTCCGCCGCTCAGGTTTCGCTCATCCTGCAGCGGGCGGCGGAGATCGACGCCAAGGGGGATTCGCTCACCGCTGACGAGCTCCACCGCATCGCCGCCGAGGCGGGCATCGACCCGCGGGCGACGAGCAAGGCGATCCGGGAGATTCTCGCGGAAGAGGAGCCCGGGACCGAGGTGGCATCCCCAAAGACACCCGGCGTTCCCGCGAAGCGGTCGACCGTCCCTTCGCTGGGGCGAATCATGGCCGGGGGCGCCGTAGGCACGGTTCTGGGTTTCCTCGCCTCCCTCGCCGACCAGGACATGTACGGCGATGTCCTCGCCATGGCCTGGCTGGGCTTCGGCGGCACCGTCCTGTACCTCCTGGCGCGCGCCCTCCGGAGCATGAAGCGCAAGACACAGCTCGCATTCCAGCTCGAGAACTTCGCACTCTGGTTCGGGGCCGCGGTGGGGGGCTGGGCCATGGACATCCTCTGGGCCGAGGACGTGCTCGGCATTGCCCTGGTCGCCTGGTTCCTGTCGTCGGTCGTCGGCGGGCTGCTGGTGAAACTCGGGCCGGCTGAGGAGGAGGAGTGAAGCCGACCCCCCTTCACCCCCGCCGAACCGGCAGCACCATGCATGTCGGCCCGCCCTCGCACGGGAGGCACAGTGCGTCCGCCATGAAGCACGTCACCTGGCACCCCGCGTCCTTCATGACCCTGAGGGTCCGCGGATAGCCCCCCGCCGCCACGCACCGGCGAGGCCCCAGCGCGAGCACGTTCACGTTCAGCCCCCCTGACGCGTGGAACTCCTTTTCGCTCGCCTCCAGACACCGGACGTCCCTCGCCCGCAACATCCGGTACAGCGCCACCGGGAGAAGCCGCGGATAGACCAGCACCAGATCGCGGTCCAGGGGACTGAGCAGCGACAGCAGGTGAAGACAGGCCGCGCTTCCCCGCCAGATCGGCAGGTCGAACGCGTGCACCTCGACGCCGCGCGGCCCGAGGATGTCGCGCAGCTGGTCGATCCCCGCCCGGTTCGTCCGAAAGCCGCGCCCCGCCACCAGCGTGTGCTCGTCGAGCCAGAGCAGATCTCCACCCTCGGCGGTGCCCGGTGGAGTCACAGCCCCGATCACCGGGACTTCCAGCCGGCGGTAGAGTGCCTCGTGCAGCGCCACTTCCGGGCGCCGGAGCTTCTTGCCGGGCCGAAGCAGGATCGCCCCCCAGGGCGTCATGAACGAGGGGTCGAAGACGAAGAGGGAGTCGGCGAGGCCGTCGTCCGCGTCCGGAATCCACTCGATCCCGGCGCCCGAGTGCTCGACGTGGGACGCGAAAAGGTCGTACTGACGCGCAAGCCGGTCCGCGTCCAACCGGCGGGTGTAGTGCCACAGCGCGGGATCCGCGTCGAAGGTCGCGGGGCCCGGGCGGCGCATGGCGACCCGCCGCAGGGGGGCCACCATACCGGCCACCCCCCACGGTGCCGCTCCGTCCGGGGTGGGGCTCAGACGCACGGCGGCCGCCGTTTCGGGGCGCTCCACCCCGGGCTGGACCACATGGTCCCCGGTTGGCTGTCGTATCCTACCGGCCCCGTCCAGGTTCCCGCAACCGGCCCGGCGATGGCCCGGCGCCGCGCCGGCGACGGGGCCCGAACCGACTCGCCGCCAACCGGTCGCTCAGGGCGGTCGGCAGGAGGAACCGGAACCACCAGGCCAGGTGCGCCGTACCGGTGACGAAGTAGCGG
The DNA here is from genome assembly GCA_964615515.1 of uncultured Gemmatimonadaceae bacterium. Classification (GTDB taxonomy): domain Bacteria; phylum Gemmatimonadota; class Gemmatimonadetes; order Longimicrobiales; family Gaopeijiaceae; genus Bin94. The sequence continues at coordinate 1,209 of CAZTOF010000029.1, read as the reverse complement.
GCCCGTGGCCTGGGGCTTTCGAGGGCGTGGATCAGCTTGGCGACCACGGCGCCCACCCCGCGTTCAAACGGATCCCCGGCCGGGTCCGAGCCGGAGAGCCGCCGCTTCATCGTCTCCTCGTAGTGCCGGCGCCAGACGCTGTGGGCGGAGTCGATCCATCTCTCATGCTGCATTCGGCCATTGGCATAGATGGACGTCCCGCGAATGGGCCCGGGCTCGATGAGGGACACCTTGATCGGGGTGTTCCGCAACTCGATGCGCAGGCAGTCCGTCAGCCCTTCCAGAGCGTGCTTGGTCGCGGTGTAGGCGCCGCCGAAGGGAAGGGCGGTGAAGCCCGCCGCGGAGGAACAGTTGACGATCCGGCCCCTGCCGCGCGTCCGCATCGCCCGCACCGCGAGCCGCGCGACCTCGTGAGGCCCGTAGAGGTTGACCTGGAAGATGGCGTCCAGGGCCTCCCGGCCGAGATCCTCCACGGCACCCGGCAGCCCGTAGGCGCCGTTGTTGAACACGGCGTCGAGCTCTCCGTCGCAACGTGACAAGGCCTCCGCCACGGCCGCCTCGACCGAGTCCTGATCGGCGTAGTCGAGCCGGAAGCTCTCCAGTCCCTCGTCGCGACGCGCCCGGCAGTCATCCTCGCTCCGGCAGGTCGCAAAGACCCGCCAGCCGCGACGCTGCAGGGTCCTGGCCGACTCGAGCCCGATCCCCGAAGAGCAGCCGGTGATGAGTACGTTCCGTGTGATTGTTGCCGATTCCTCTGGCATCCAGCAGTCCATGGATAGAGTCCCGCGAGCACCTGGGGCGGCGAGGCGCCGGGGAAGCGAAGCGGCCCAGCCCGGATGCATCGCCGGTCGAATGCCGTGATGGTTTTCCACGGGGAGCTCGAGCCGGACGGGTGCGACGTACGAAGCGGGTCGTCATCACGGTAACCCATGGTCTTCGGCGGGGCCACCCCTTCGGCACCGTGCCCCGGACCACGGGGCGCAGGGAACGGAACGGCTCCGCGATTCTGGACACCGGGCCGGAAACCCCGCAATCTTGGCATGGCGGGGCACGGTCGGTGCAATCTCGCCGGGTTGCCGTGCCACGATCGTTGAATCGACTGTCCCGGGAAAGTGAGTCACGATGTTCACGAGGAACTCGTGGATGAATCCGCGCGAGCGGCGAGGCGCCGGGCCGGCAGGACAGCAGCATCGCGGATCACGGCAAGGA
>CAZTOF010000028.1:0-1670 GCA_964615515.1 uncultured Gemmatimonadaceae bacterium | reverse complement strand
GGACGCGGATGGCGATGGACCGTGACGGCAAGGCCGCGTTCTTCACGCGGGCGGGTCAGGTGCTCGGGAGCGCGCCGCCATTGCCGGAGGCGGCGGGGAACCTGCCGGAGCCCCCGCGCCTCAGCCGCCTGTCCAACGGTGCCCCCCGCTTCGTCGACTCGGCGGTCCCGCTGTCGCTGGAGCTCGCGGCGCTGGAGGCGGTGGCGTGACCGGGCGCCCGCCCGTCGGCGCGGCGAAACCCGGGACGCGGGCATGTCGGAATGGGACAGGCCACCGGCGCAATTCGTGCCGCCCCCCCAGGCAGGTACGGGCGTCCTCGCACGAGACGGTGCGGCGGTTGCTCGGACAGGAGGGTGCACCGATCGCCCACAGCCGGCTTGGTCCGCACGCTACCGTGAGCGCTCCAGCGGCCAGAGTTGCACATGCTCTACATGAAGATCTGCGGGAGGTCCACGCTCGTAGGGCGCTACCGCGTCGCGCTCATCATCGAGTTCGTCAAGCGTGCGACCAAGGACGTAGTCTTCACCGATTTCGAAGATGTGGAGCCCCGCGGGGGTTTCGACAAACCCCAGAACTTTCCCCGCCGGGTCGAAGACGGCCCAAATCGGAACAGACCGCCTTTTCCCCGGAACCTCGAATTCCCGGATCCAGAGGTAGTCCGCAGCGTCGGCCATCACCGATGCGAACGACGGCAATTGCTCCGCCACCGGAGTCGACTGGAGCAGTCGGCCCAACTCCTCGTCACTGAGTCCTCCGGAGTAAGCGTTCCCGGCAACCTCCGCCTCGATGTACGCCCTGATCTCACCCGTGCTGGGCGCACGAGGCCTGTGGTCGCGTCGGACGATCCGCACCAATGAGCCGTCCAGCCCGAAAGCCTTCAATTCGTACCGGCTCGTGGTGCCGATGACGACCAGGTCCCCCCAGAGCGCCCGCACCGAGCGTCGCCCGAAGATCTTCCTGACCGACGCTTCCTGGCCGGTCCCCTCATCGACGGTGTAGAGCTCGAAGTTCGGATGCGTCCCGAGGGAACTCCGCAAGCCTCCCTCCGCGTCCCAGATCTGCACCGTCATCGTATCTGCGTAGTCCATTGCGTTGGTCGCCACGATCAAGCCGTCCTGTGTGACGTGCTCGGGAACGATCCAGGCCTCATCGTAAGTGAAGGTGCGGCCGTAGTTCCCTTGTGTGTCGTAGACGGAGACGCCGTCCCCGGGTCCCCCGAGTCCGCCCCAGGAGATGATCGAGTCACCCGGCCAGCGAGCCAACCCACGCACCGCGACCACCTCCTCGGCCCTTCCGACGTCTCCAAACCAGCCGTAGCTTCCGCCCCAAGACCCTGCAGGAAGTCCCGAAGGCTCGTACACAAGCATTCCGAACTCGCGATGCGCGACGACGATTCGCCCGTCGTGCAGTCTCGTCGCGTCACGTGCGAAAGAGGTCTGGCCCGGACTGTGGCCCCTGGGGACTCTTATCGAGACCATCGGCCGCGGCCCGATCCGCCAAGGGAGCCGCAAACGGTCGGGCGGCCGGATGTTCGGAAGCTGTCAACGGTTGAGAGACACATTGCGGAATCAGTTTAGCGACCCGTCCTTTCCGGCGCCCCCGACATCGTGCTGCGCCCCGTCCTCGTCGTCAACTGCGCTGACGGGGAGCGGGGGGTTGATCCAGACCTC
>CAZTOF010000027.1:0-4993 GCA_964615515.1 uncultured Gemmatimonadaceae bacterium | reverse complement strand
CAATGAGAAACCAGAAACCTGCCTGCGTGCCTCCGTCGCGATCCGTGCGTGGGGCCCCGGGGGGGCGCGCGGGTTACCCCACGAGTCCGTGGGGGTTTTCTCTTACGGACCTACGGGCCCCGGGTTCGGGGGGGGCTGCTCCGCAGGGTCAACCTCCCCCGCCGACGCCGCCGCCTGATGTGAGCGGCCTGCCGCCGAAGCTGTACGCAAAGTAGAGCGACTGGCGTGGAGTATCGCCTGTTGCCGGCTGGAGAGTGGCGAAGTTGTTGTACCGCTCATCCCCGTCGATGGTGACCCGCATGCCTAGCCTGGCCGCCTCTTCCACGTCCGGATGGGTCTCGACCAGAAGCTGCGTTCGGGAGTTGAACTTGATCGTCCTGTTGTGTGGGAGGTCGACGACGAACGTGTCGGCGGAGACGACCTGGAGCGTCGGATCGCATCCGGGGCCGTCGCCACCACACTCCGGGTCCTCCGCCCAAACGAAGTTCTGCGAGACGATCAGGACGGCCTTTTCCACATCGGCGCTTGAAAGCTCCACGCCGGCTTCGTCCGGCGGCCCCCCGGGGCGAAGCCAGCCGCATCCGCCAAGGGTGAGCAGAACCAGGACGGGGGCGATTGAGAGTGAACGGTTCTTCTTCAGCATCGGGAACAACTCCTTCCTGCGGCTGGAGCGCAGCAAAACCGGGTCAAGGGCCTGCGATCCCGAGAATCTCCGTGACTTTGTCGGCGATCAGCTCTTCGAGCTTCTCTCTCGACCTGCACGAAACGGGATATCCGGCGGTGCTTCGGTGTACGGCAGTCCCACTGACCAGGGTCGTCATCTTGGTCAGGTCTGCCGAGACCTCTTCGAGCTTGGTCACCACAGTGAGGGTGACCTGGTGCGAGTTGGCGATCGGACCGCCCCGGCTCATGCCACAGTCGAGGTAGCTGTTCATCCGCTTTCCGTCGACGCGCTGAACCTCGTAGCCGATGTTGCCCACCCGGTAGGTCTGCGGGTTGGTGGTGGCCACCGGAATGCCGAGCTGCTCGTACACTCCCGGCAGGACACGCCACACCAATTGCAGCTCCACCGGGATTTCGTGGTTCACGAGCTCGATGTCGTTGCTGAGCTGCTGGCTGAGGAAACCGCCGACGTTGACCGTCTGGACATCGGTCAGCTGGACGTCGTCGGAATCCGCGGGGGGAGCGGAAACGCACCCGGTTGCGGCGAAGAGCGCGACCAGGCACGAGATCCTCATGGGTCCCGTCCCGGAATCTCCGTGGCCGGTGTGAATCTGCCTCATTTCAGCGTCTCCTTTTTCTGGATGTGTCGGCCCGAACCTACGGCGGCTGGCCCGCCCGCCGCACTTTTCTCTCTTCTCCATATGACACCGGAAAGCGCCCCGGCGTTAGCGCTCCACCTCGCGGGCAACGGCGTCGGATTCGTTGACTTCGAGCCCCTTGCCTGCGAGTCCCAGCCGGAGCTTCTCCCGCCAGGAAGATCTGCGCACCAGTACCAATTCAATGTACGGTGGTACAGCGATTCCGTCCACGATGCGGATGAAGTGGAGATCACCGAGTTCGACGGGGTGACCGGTTTCGTATCGGCGGCCGGCCCATGAGAAGGAAACCCCCTCCGCCCGTTCGAAGTCGGCGGCCCTCCAGCGCTGCTCGATGTACACTTCGTCCTCGACGGCGAAGACGCCGGGGCCGATGCGGTCGCCGTGCCGGTAGTAGCCGGGGTCGAAGTCTCGCCCGTCGTTGCGCAGGAACGTCTGCTCCATGGCGTAGTCCACGCCGGTCAGGTCGTCGCGGTCCGCCAGGGACTCGAGGTGATGGCGGAGTTCGTGGGTGAGCGTCTCCCAGATCTGCTCCCCCCAGTCGAAATGGGGGTTCATCCGTGCGAGGGCGCGGAAGGACCCCCAGTAGAGGAGAACCACCGAGCGCACCGTGTCGGGCCCGTCCCAGCTCGACGGATAGGACTCGGTGACGCACTCTCCCATGGTGTAGACGCCGTCGAAGCGGGGGTGGGGAAGGGCTCGGCGGTGCACGGTGAGGCCGTCGATCCCGTCGCGGAAGCGTTCCGGAATCTCCTCGAAGACGTTGCGGGACTTCCGCTCGAAGGTGTCGAAGTCCATGGCGTTAACTTTATCGGTTCGCGGTCACCGTGGCGCCGGGTGCCGTTCCATGAATGCCGTGAAGGTCTGCCCGCGCCCCCGTTATTGTGGCACATGAACCGGATTCGCGGGAGGTGGGCTTGAAGAAGACGGCGCAGGGCCGCCGGGCTGCCATGATCTTCATCCTCGTCACCGTCTTCATCGACATGTTGGGGATCGGGATCATCATCCCCATTCTTCCCGAGCTGATCAGGGAATTCGCGGGGGGGAGCACGACGCTGGCCGGACGCTGGTTCGGCGTCCTCGCCTCCACCTACGCTCTGACGCAGTTCGTCTTCGCGCCGCTGCTCGGAGCGCTGTCGGACCGCGTGGGACGCAGGCCCGTCATTCTGATCTCCCTTTTCGGGCTCGGCGTGGACTACATCATCATGGGCTACGCGCCTTCGCTGGGCTGGCTCTTCGCGGGACGGCTGATCGCCGGGGTGATGGGGGCCAGCATCACCACGGCCAACGCCTACATCGCCGACATCTCCAGGCCGGAGGACCGGGCCCGCAATTTCGGGCTGATCGGGGTTGCCTTCGGGCTCGGCTTCATCTTCGGCCCCGGACTGGGAGGCGTGCTGGGCGGGATCGACCTGAGGCTTCCCTTCTTCGTCGCGGCCGGGCTTGCCCTGGTCAACTGGCTCTACGGCTTCTTCGTCCTGCCCGAGTCGCTGCCGCCGGAGAAGAGGGACTCGTTCAGCTGGAGGAAGGGGAACCCGGTGGGAAGCCTGTATGTGCTGGGCGCCTACCCGCTGGTCGCCGGCCTGACCGCGGCCTTCGTGTTCGTGGTGCTGGCGCAACGGGGTCTCGAGACCGTCTGGGTGCTGTACACGGGCCACAGGTTCGGCTGGGACGAGCGGATGAACGGTCTCTCGCTGATGCTGGTGGGGCTCATGGCCACCATCGTTCAGGGCGGGCTGGTCCGCCCTATCGTCGGCCGTCTCGGCGAACGCCGCGCGATCCTGTACGGCCTGGTCGTCGCGGTCGTCACCTACCTGGGCTACGGACTGGCGACGGCGGGGTGGATGCTCTTCGCGTTCATCGTCCTGGGGTCGATCGGCGGGGTGGCGGGCCCGGCCATTCAGAGCCTCGTGGCTGGCGCAGTACCCCCCGAGGACCAGGGAAAGGTGCAGGGAGGGATCACGTCACTGATGAGCCTGACCGGCATTCTCGCGCCGCTGATCTTCACGGCGGGGCTCTTCAGCTACTTTACGTCGCCGGGGGCACCGGTCGAACTCCCGGGGGCGCCGTTCCTGTTGGGGGCGGTGATGTACGCGCTGGCGTTCTGGTCGCTGCTGCGGTTGTTCAGGCGGATGCCGGGATAGGGGGGCGGTGGATGAAACTGCGGGCACCGATGGACTCGAGGCGCCGGGCCGCGAGCCGTTTCCTGGCGTGCCCCTTCCCCGCCAACCAGATTTCACGCGGCGCGCAACGTCATTCGACATGGGGAGGATGATGTCCGAGGACGGTCTTCACATCGCTTTGCCCGAGGCTTCTGCCGGTGGGCCGGACTGTCCGAACTGCGGAGACCTGCGGACGGGCCGGTTCTGCGCGGCATGCGGCCAGAACGACCGAAGCTACACACGGGGCCTGGGGTCGGTGACGTGGGAACTTTGCCGCGAGAGCTTCGAGGTGGACGGACGGCTGATCCAGACCCTGAAGCTTCTGCTCTTCAGGCCCGGCCGCCTCACGAGCGAGTTCTCCGATGACCGGCGGGCACGGTACATGTCGCCGGTCAGACTGTATCTCTTCGCGAGCTTTCTTTTCGTCCTCGTCCTGTCGTTGGCGATGCCGGACTCGTTTTCGGAATCGGACATGGTTATCGGAGGGGATGGTGACGGGGAGGGAGAAGTGGAGACGTCGTCGCGCCGGTCGCTGACCGTGACCGAGATCGACGCCCTGAAGGCGGCAGTCGGGCCCGGGCGGGCCCGCAGGGTCGACGATATCCTGGGGCGTCCGGGCCGGAATGTCGGAAGGGCCGTGTTGGTGGCGCTGGCCGATGGGACATCCCTGGAGCGGCCGAATCCGCTCATGAGGATGTTCCTCGCGAGCATGGTCGACCTCCTCCACGATCCCGAGGTCTTCGTACAGCGCGTGATCGGGAACCTGCCGATCGCGATGTTCTTCCTGCTGCCGTTCCTGGCCCTGGCCCTGGCGCTCTGCCACCTCCGCAAGAAGCGGTTCTTCATCGAACACCTCGTCTTCGGCATGCACAACCAGACGTTCACCTTCCTGTGTCTGGCGGCTGCGCTGCTGGTGCCGCAGGGGTCGGTAGGGAGGTGGTTCCGGCTGTTCCTCATCGTCATGACGCCGGTGTACTACCTGGTCGCCCTGCGGCGCTACTACGGCGACGGGTGGGTACGGACGCTGGTCAAGGGGTTCGCGGTGTGGTGGCTGTACATGGTGGTCCTGCTTCCCGGGTTCTTCCTGGTGCTCTTCCTGACGGCGTGAGGGGGGGCTGGAGGGATGGCGTCCGCCGTATCCAGAGGCTGGAGCGCTACCGCCCGGCATTTGGGGTGAGCCACGACACGGTGTATCGTTGGATCGCGACCGGGCAGTTGGCCGCCGACTTGGACGAAGAAGCGGCGCGGGCACGCACGCCCTACATTGGCTGAAATCTCGGGTCGACGCCTTTCGTCGGCGAGAGTCGGCCTAACTAACCTCCCGCCAACCACGTACACCTTTCCCCCCTAGTGTCGTGTCACACGTGATATGTCGTAAGTCGGCGGGTGCTGAAGAGCGCCATCAAGACGTGGCGGCGCGTCGCCCGGGTGATCCCGCCGGGGCGCAACCCCGACTTCGCGGCGGGGATGGAGCGGGTGGGCTCGACTGACAGAACGCTGGGAAGGGAACGG
>CAZTOF010000026.1:0-2957 GCA_964615515.1 uncultured Gemmatimonadaceae bacterium | reverse complement strand
ATGTACCGCACGGGTCGGGGCCGCATGACGATGCGGGCGCGCATGGTCACGGAGGCCGTGCGGGGGGGGCGGAAGCAGCTCGTGGTGACGGAGCTGCCGTACGCGGTCTCCAAGTCGCGGATCATCGCGCAGATCGCGGGGCTGTCGCGCAAGGGGGTCCTTCCCGACGTGGCCGACCTGCGCGACGAGTCCGATCGCGAGGGCATCCGATTGGTCCTGGAGCTGAAACGCGGCGCCGACGCCGGAAGCATCATGGCGAAGCTGTTCAGGAAGACCGCGCTGCAGTGCACCTTCGGCGCCATCCTGCTGGCGCTGGACGGGGGCAGGCAGCCCACGGAATTCACCCTCAGGGAGATCCTCGCCCGCTACCGCGACCACCGCCTCCAGGTGATCCGCAGGCGTTCCCGCTTCGACCTGGAGAAGGCCGAGGGCGACCTGCACATCACGCAGGGCCTCCTCCTCGCCCTGGCCCACATCGACGAGGTGATCGCGGTGATCAGGGGCTCGCCCGACCGCGCCCGCGCCTCCGCGAGATTGCAGGAGCGCTTCGGCCTCAGCGATGTCCAGGCCGACGCCATCCTGCGCATGCGCCTCTCCCGCCTCACGGCCCTGGAGGGCGACCAGCTGCGGGACCGCGAGGCGTCGCTGCGAGCGGCGATCCGCGAGCTTCGGGCGCTGCTGGCGGACGAGGCGCGTCAGCTCGACGTCATGCTCGGGGAGTTGGACGAGGTCGTGGAGCGATACGCCGACGCGCGCCGCACCAGGATCCTGGAGGGGAAGGACAAGACCGGCTTCGCCTACGTGGAGACCGGGATCGCCGACGAGGACGTGGTGGTCACGCTGTCCCGCCAGGGGTACCTGAAGCGCATCCCCATGCACCTCTACCGGCGCCGGATCGCCGCGGGGCTGTCGCTGGCCGCCATGGAGCGCTACGAGGGCGACTACCTGGAAACCGTGGTCGTCGCCCGCACGCGGGGGTGGCTGCTGTCCTTCACGACTTCCGGCCAGGTGTATTTCCTCCGGGTGGAGGACATCCCCGAGGGCTCGCGCGTGTCACGTGGCAAGTCGGTCTGGGCGCTTCTGGGGATCGACCGGCGCGACCCGATCGTGGCAACACGCTCCATCGACGACCTGGAAGAGGACCGCTACCTCGCCTTCGCGACCCGGATGGGCCTCATGAAGCGCACGCGGTTGGCCGAGTTCGCCAACCCCCGGGCGGGGACCCTGATCGGTGCGGCGATCCGGGACGGCGACGCGCTCCTGGACGTGGCCAGCACCGCCGGGGACGCCGAGTTCCTGCTCGTGACGCGCGGGGGCCGCGCGATCCGGTTCCCGGAGCGCGAGGTCTCGGTGGTGGGCCGTGCCGCCCAGGGGGTGAAGGGAATCGCGCTCCGCGGGGACGACGGGGTGATCGCGCTCATCGTGGCCCTGCGGGAGGCGTCGGTGCTGCTGGTCACGGAGGACGGCGCCGGGAAGCGCACGCCGACGGCCGAGTTTCCGGTGCAGCGTCGGGGGGGCCTGGGGATGCGGGCCCTGCCGGCGAAGGGACCCGGAGGCAAGCTCGTGGCCGCCCTCGAGGCCCTCGACGACGACAAGGTCGTACTCGTCTCGGCCGCGGGCTCGGTCACCGGCGTATCGGCGGCCGACGTCCCGCTGAAGCGCCGCTCCGCGCCCGGCAGGCCGATCGTCACACTCGGACCCGGCGACCGAATCGTCGACGTCACCCGCCTCTACGGCGAGGCCCCCGTGACCGGCCCCCGCTTCGACCTCCTCTCGGCAACGTGACCACCCGGTGAGGTTCCTCGTGCTGGGTGGCGGCACCCAGGGATCGGCCGCCGCCTACGACCTGCTGCGCGACGACGCGGTCGACGAAGTCGTCATCGCCGACCTGCGCCCGGATGCGCTGCACCCGGCTCTGCGCCCCCACCTCGGCGGCCGCCTGACCACCGTCCGGGCCAACGCCTCCTGCGAATGGGAGGTCGCCGCCGCGATGGACGGCGTCACCGGCGTCCTCTGCGCGTTCCCATACTACTTCAACCACGACATGGCCCGCCTGGCGCTCGAAGCCGGCGCCCACTTCACCGACCTCGGCGGCAACACCGCGATCGTGGAGCGGCAGAGGCAGCTCGACGCACGCGCCCGGGCGGAGGGACTCTCGATCGTGCCCGACGTGGGGCTGGCTCCGGGCCTGGTCAACATCCTGGCACAGGGCGGGATCGAACGGTTGGACGCCACGGATTCCGTGCGGCTTTGGGTCGGGGGCCTGCCGCAGCACCCCCGTCCCCCTCTCAACTACCAGATCGTCTATTCGCTGGAGGGTATGCTCGACTACTACGTGACGCCGGCCGAGATCCTCAGGGAAGGCAGGCGCACGACCGTCGAGGCGCTGTCCGGCGTCGAGACCGTGAATTTCCCGGCTCCCATCGGGCGTCTGGAGGCGTTCCACACCGGTGGCGGGACCTCCACCCTGCCGGCCCGGTACGAGGGTCGGATCCGGACCCTCGAGTACAAGACGCTGCGCTATCCGGGGCACGCACGCATCATGCGCGCGATCCGCGACCTGGGTCTCCTGAGCGACCGCGACATCGACTACGGGGGCACCCCGGTCAACCTGCGCCGTCTCTTCATCCAGCAGGTCACCCCCCTGCTCACCAACGAGGACGGTGACGATCTGGTCGTCGCGCGGGTCGAGGTGGCCGGCGAGCGGGGCGGCCGCCCGGCCCGGCTGCGCTACGATGTCACCGACTACCACGACCCGGTCACCGGGATCACCGCCATGGCGAGGACCACAGGGTTCTCGCTCGCCATCGTGGCGATGATGCAGGCGCGCGGGGAGTTGGCCGTGACGGGGGTCGGCACGCCCGACGAAGTCGTCCCGGCCGAGCCCTTCGTCGCGGCGCTCAGGCGGCGCGGCATCCGCGTCGCATGCTCCGAACCCCAACTCACACGACCATGAC
>CAZTOF010000025.1:0-2457 GCA_964615515.1 uncultured Gemmatimonadaceae bacterium | reverse complement strand
CCTCCCCGCGCCCCGCGCCCCCGCCGCGAATCCGGTTCAGCCGCTCGAAGTAGCGCATGACCAGGGCCCTCTGAGCAGGCGGCAACGCACGCAGCGCTTCCGGGCCCGGGAGCTCGAAGCGGAGCGCGTTCAGGTCGCCCGCGTCCAGTGCCTCGACCCCTTCGCGCGTGAAGGCGCCCGGATGCTCCGACTCCCGTTCCTCCGATTCCTCGTCGCGCTCCAGGGTGCGGCCGGCGTCGAGCAACCGGTGGAAAAGTCGTTCCTGGCGCCTGAGCACCTCCGGGTCCAGGCGTCCCAGGGCAAGGTCCCCGGCGAGCCGGCGCGCCTCTTCGGCGAGGCCCCCCAGGTCGCCCAGCGGGTCGTTCTCCCCGCTTTCCTCCCACGACAGCTCGTCCAGCTCCCCGGCCACCTGCTCCTGGCGGCCGGCCAACTCCTCCAGCCGCTCCCTCTCGGTATCCCGGCCCAGGCGCATCGGGATCAGGGCCGCGGCGTCCTGCATGATCTCGCCCTGCTCTCCGGCGAGGTCCCGGAGTTGCTGCATCATCTGCTGCGACGCCGACGCGGCGCCCTGGGCCTGCCCCTCCTGCCCCGAGGTCATGGCCATGCGCGCGACGTCGTTCAGGGTGCGCACAACCTGCTCGGCCGCCGCCACCGGGGACGGTTTCCGCGCGCGGGGGTTCTCCATGGCGGCGATGGTGGCGTCGAGCTGCTCCATCGCCCGGCCGATCGCGGTGATGAGTTCGCGCGCTCCCGGGGCGGCCATCCGGGTCCCTTCGGCGTAGTTCTCGGCCAGGTTCCGGAGCCCCTGCGCGACCGCCGCCCCGTCGCCCCGCAGCGCGGCCAGCTCCGGCGGGCTCGCGCCCTGCATCCCGCCACGGAGTTCCCACTGGCGGCGAGCGAGCGCCAGCGCGTCGCCGGCGGTTCTGCCGAGCGCCGCGCGGATGGCCTCCATCTGCTGCGTCCGCATCCGCATCTGTGCCCGGTCGAGCTGCTGCGTCATCTGCGAGAGGTCGCCCGCGGCCCGCTGCGCCTGCCGCGCGGCGTCCTGCCGCTGTCCCTGCTGCGCGAGCCGGGCGGCCTGCAGCATCTGATGCCGGGCCTGCGACAGCTGTTGTCCGGCCTCCCGCACACCCGCGCCGGCCTGGTGCTCACCGGCTTCGTCGAGCCGCTGCCGGAGTGCTTCGAGTTGCTGCTGCAGCTCCCCCGCTTCCGCCTCCAGCCCGGCCTGTTGGGCGGCCCGCAGTGACTCGTCACCCCCCTCCTTCATCGCCCGGGCCAGGATCTCCTGCTCCTCGGCCAGCTCCCGGGCCTCTTCGCCGGTCGCACGGAAGTCCTGCTGCAGAGCGGCGTTCCTGAACTGTTCCAGCGCGTCCTCCAGCCGCTGGCGGAGCCGTTGCCGGTCCTCCAGCATCTGCTCCAGCGCCTCACGAAGCTCGTCCGGGTCCATTTGGGCCAACTGCTCCCGGAGGGCCCCCAGCCGCTCCGCGCCGTCTTCCGGAACGGCCCGGTGCAACAGCCTCTCCAGCTCGCCGAGCCGCTCCCGCACCTCCGGGTCGGCATGCCCGGCGTCACTCAGCGCGCGGCGCAACTCGGCAAGCTCGCGCTGCAGCGAGTCCACCGCTGTCGTCACCCGCTCCTGGCGCTCCAGGGCCTGGGCGACCTCCTCGCGGATCTCGAAGCGGGCCTGGTCGTCGCGATCCCCCTGGCGTTGGCCCCCGGTTTCGCCGCGCGACCGCAGGTGCCGCGCCCCCTCCTCGGCCCGGCGCTCCTCCTCGACCAGCTCCCGCACGCCCTCGGCGGCCCGGCTCAGCTCCTCCTCCGCGGCGCGGCCCAGTTCCGTGGCACCCCCGATCCGGAGAGCGTACTCGCGGCTTTCCCGCACCCGTGCCGACGGGTTGTTGTCGACCGCACGGGCCAGGTAGCGGATCGTGTCGCCCGGTGACAGCGTCCACGCCGACGCGTCGAGGACCGGCCGCACGACCGCTCCCGCCGAGCCGCCCAGCTCCAGCCGGTGCACCATCTGCTCGCCCGCCTCGCCGAAGGCGCTGATCCGCCGCACCACGATCTCCACGCGGTCGACCCCGTAGTCGTCGGCGGCGTGGATCACGAGCGGCTGGCGCAGGTCGACCGGCATGATCGTGTCCACGCCGGGGTGGACGATCGCGATGTCGGGGGGGAGATCCGGGACGATGTCGATCGAGAGCGGCCCGGGAGAGACCGCGGCCTCCCCACCCGCCACGTCGCTGAAGCGCCACGTGTGGGTGCCCGGCCGGGCGGGAACCCAGCTCCCCTCGAAGCGCAGGTCGCGCACGCTCAGCTCCAGCACCGCGCGGCCCTCCTCGTCCAGCAGCGTCCCGGCGCCGACCGGGCGGCTCCCCTGGCCGCGCACGCGCAGGTGGGTCCCCGCCGGGATGGCAAGGGGGGGGATTTCGTCACGGTACTCGCCGGGTGGGAGGC
>CAZTOF010000024.1:0-7084 GCA_964615515.1 uncultured Gemmatimonadaceae bacterium | reverse complement strand
CCGGCGTCCCGATCCGCCCCAGCGGTACCTGCTCACGCGCACGCTCGGTCATGGCCTCGTCGAAGTACTCCGGCGGGAGCACGTAGCCCGGCGCGATCGCGTTGACCCGCACTTCGGGCGCGAGGCGGTGCGCCATCACGCGGGTGAGGTGGAGCAGCCCCGCCTTGGCCACCGAGTGGGCCGGGTGGCTCGTCAAGGGTTGAAGCGCGGCCAGGTCGACGATGTTGACGACCGATCCCCCCGCGGCGCGCAGGAGCTCGCCGGTCTCCCGCATCAGGAGGAAAGGCGCGCGTACGTTCACCGCCATGACCATGTCCCATTCGTCCGCCGTGGCCGCCAGCAGATCGCCCCGCACGAAGGGCGACGCCGAGTTGACGAGGAGGTCGAGCCTGCCGAAGTGATCGGCGGCGGCCCGGGCCAGGCGCACCGTGTCCGCCTCGAGCGCGAGGTCCGCCTGAACCGTGAGGACGCGCCGCCCCAGCCGGCCGGCCTCCTCCGCCACCTCCGCGGCTCCGGCTTCCGAGGTATGGTAGTTCACGACCAGGTCGTACTCGTCTTCGGCGAGCCCGAGGGCGATGGCCCGGCCGACCCGGATCCCTCCGCCGGTCACCAGCGCGACCGGACTGCTCCCGGCTTCCATTCCTGTCGGTCCCCTTTCTCCGCCGTCGCGGCGGCTCGCTATACTTGATCGGCAGTGCAGTCCCCGACCCCAACGACCAGCAAGCATACGACAATGTCAGATTCCCATCGCATCGAAAAGGACTCCATGGGCGAGGTGCGGGTTCCCGCCGGCGCCCTCTACGGCGCCCAGACCCAGCGGGCCGCCGAGAACTTCCCCATCAGCGGGCGGCGCTTCACGCGGCGGTTCATCGAGGCGCTGGGGCGGCTCAAGGAGGCGGCCGCCGAGACCAACGCCGAACTGGGCCTGGTCGCTGCCGAGTTCACCGATGCCATCGCCGCCGCGGCCCACGAAGTCGCCGAGGGCCAGTGGGACGACCACTTCCCCCTCGACATCTACCAGACCGGGTCGGGCACCTCGACCAACATGAACGCCAACGAGGTGATCGCGGCGCTGGCCAACCGTGCCCTCGCGGGCGCGGCGCACGTCCACCCCAACGACCACGTCAACTACGGGCAGTCGTCCAACGACATCATCCCGACGGCGATCCACGTCTCCTGCCGGGCCGCGATCCGCGACGAACTCGCGCCGGCGCTCGGCGCCCTCCACGACGCGCTGAGCGCGAAGGCTCGCGAATTCGACGGCATCGTCAAGTCCGGCCGCACCCACCTCATGGACGCGACGCCCGTGCGGCTCGGCCAGGAGTTCGGCGGCTACGCCCGGCAGGTGGCGAAGGGTATCGAGCGCGTTGAGCGGGCGGGCGAGGAGATGGCCGAAGTCGCGCTGGGGGGAACCGCCACCGGTTCCGGCATCAACACGCACCCGGAGTTCGCGGCGCGCACGATGGCGCGGGTTTCGGCGCGCTACGGCATCGACTTCCGCGAGGCCGAGGACCACTTCGAGGCCCAGGGAGCCAAGGACGCGTGCGTTTCGCTCGCGGGAGCCCTCAACACCGTTGCCGCGAGCCTGATGAAGATCGCGGACGACGTGCGCTGGCTGGCGAGCGGCCCCACCTCCGGCATCTCGGAGATCCGGCTTCCGGCCGTGCAGCCCGGCAGCTCGATCATGCCGGGCAAGGTCAATCCCGTGATCTGCGAGGCCCTCATGATGGTGTGCGCGCGTGTCGCGGGGAACACCACCACCGTCACCATCGCGGGCCAGCGCGGCAACTTCGAGTTGAACGTCATGATGCCGGTCATCGCCGACTCGCTCCTGGAGTCGATCACGCTGTTGGCGAACGCGTCCAGGGTATTCACCGACCGGTGCGTTACGGGGATCACGGCGCGGCCGGAGCGGGCGCGGGAGCTGCTGGAGCGGAATCCGTCGATCGCCACGGCGCTCAACGCCTACATCGGGTACGACCAGGCCGCCGTGGTGGCCAAGAAGGCGGCGAGCGAGGGCAGGTCGGTGCGCGAGGTGGTGGAGGAGATGGGGCTGATCGCGCCGGAGGAACTCGACGACGCTCTGGACGTGCGGCAGATGACCGAGCCGGGGGTTCCGGGGCGGGGCTGACCCGGGACGGCTTGCAAGGGCGCGGCGGCTCGGGCGTATGTTGTGCGTTGAGCAGTGGGATTCCGCATGACACGCTCCCGGGGCGGCGAGACATTGTGGCGGGCGGACACCAGGTGGTACCAGCAAAGGCGGCGACATGAGAGAGGCGATGACGTGCGCGCGCGGAGGGGCCTTCCTGAGCACTGTCGTGACGGGGGCCGCACTCCTGTGGGGTTGCGCCGACCTGGCCCTGGAGGCGGATCGCATTCCGACCGATATGGTCCTCTTTCCCGACAGCGTCCTGCTCACGGCGGGGGAGCCCACGAAGATGCAGTTCGTGGTGATGGACCAGAACGGCCATCAAATGCCGGTTCCGAGCTGGGTGGCACCGCCGGTCTGGGAGGTATCGGACACGGGGGTGGCGGTAATCAGCGGGGACGGAACGCTGACGGGAACGAGGGGAGGCACGGTGGACGTCACGGCTCGGCTGGGCGACGTGACGGCGCGTGCGCACTTCCGCATGAATCCCGACCGGATCGTTCTGACAGCGCCGGCGATCTATCTGAACCAGATCGCGCAGAACCGGAGCGGAACCGTACGTCTCATCGCGGGCAGGCCGGCGCTTCTCCGGGTCTTCGTGGTGGGGGACCAGATCAACTGGCTGGATCCCCCCGCGGTTCGGGTCACCCTGCTGCAGGAGGGCGATGTGGTCTTCGAGCGGCTCCTCCCGCCGGAGACCGAGCACATTCCGACTTCCGTCGACGAGTCGGATCTGCAATGGTCGTACGATGTCGAAGTGCGGGGGTCCCTCATACGGCCGGGCGTCCGCATGGTGGTGGAGCTCGATCCGGAGGGCGTGGTTCCGCTCGCTCGGGGCAGCCAGGTTCGATATCCGGCCGAGGGTTCGATGGAACTCGATGTGGTGGAGCCGCCCGTGTACCGGCTCATACTGGTTCCGACCATCTCGCGCCCGGCCCCGGACTCGCTGGTCTTCGAGTGGACGGACGGAATAGGCCCCGACAGCGAGCAGATGCGGCTGGGCAGAACCATCCTCCCGGTGCGTGAAATGGAAGTCGAAGTCCGCGAGACCTATACGACGAGCCTGGATTTGCGGAGCCGCGGCAACTGGATCCTGTGGCGTAACGAGATCGGAGTGCTGTATGAGAGAGAGGGCAGACGCGGATACTACTACGGTGTCGTGAGCCGGGGCTTGGCGGGCGCCGGCGGAATTGCCAACATCGGCTATCCGGTGAGTGTGGGAGCGGATGTCGACCATATCTACACGCACGAGGTGGGACACACCATGAACCTGTGGCACGCCCCCTGCGGTGGTGCCGGCTCGCCCCCGGGCTACCCATATCCCTACGGCGACGGGTCGATCGGCGTCTGGGGATATGACATCGCGGAGAGCAGGTTGTTGGATCCGGGGCGCTACAGAGACGTGATGGGCTACTGTTTCGACGACATCTGGATCAGCGACTTCCACTTCAGCCGGGCGACGGACCACCGGCTCGACGGAGATGGCGGGATTGACCATGATGCGCAACCGGCGACCCCCGGCGGTCGGGGCCGGGGTGAAATGCTCGTCGTGTGGGGTGGCGTCCGGAATGGGCGCCCGATGCTCGAACCGGCATTCGTGCTGGACGGGCCGATGGTGCTTCCCGAGGCGGGCGGTCCCTACCGGGTCGAAGGACTCGGCGCGGGCGGGGAGGCCCGGTTCTCCCTCTCGTTCTCGCCGACTCCGCTGGCGTACGGGGGAGGCAGCTTCGTCTTCTTCGTTCCCTACGAGTCCGAGTGGGCCGACAACCTGGACCGGATCGTGCTCACGGGGCCGGAGGGAGCATACACGGTGACGCGCGGCAGCGAGCCCCGGATGGCCGTGGTGACAGATCGGTCCACCGGAAGAATCCGGGCCATCATCAGGGACTGGGACGGAGAGCCGCTCCCGGGAGAGGCGACCGCGAACGTGACGGTCACCAGGGGGATTCCGGCGGGTGGGTTGCGGTAGCGGGCGCGACGAAGTTCCCGGGCCACCATGTTCCGGGGTGGGGCTGATCCGGGATGGCTTGCAATGGTACGGCGGCTCGGGCGTATGGCATACGTTGAGCAGAGGACTTCGGCGTGACACGATCCAGGGGCGGCAAGACGCCTGTGGTGGGCGGACACCAGATGGCACCGGAAAGGCGGCGACATGGGAGAGGCGAGTAACAATGCGCGCAAGGGAACCTTCCCGAGCACCATCCTGGCGGGCACCGTGCTCCTGTGCGGCTGCGCCGACCTTGCCCTGGAAGCGGACCGCATTCCGACGGAGATGACGCTCTCTCCCGATACGGGCCTGCTCACGGTTGGGGAGCCGACGAAGCTGCAGCTCATCGTAAAGGACCAGAACGGGAAGGTCATGCCGGTTCCAAGCTGGGCACCACCGCTCTGGAGGGTATCGGACACGGGTGTCGCGGAGATCAGCCCGGACGGAACGCTGACGGGCAAGTGGGGAGGCCGGGTGGACGTAAGGGCCCGGTTGGCCGACCTGGTCACGCATGCGCGCTTCCGCATGAATCCCAAAGAGATAGTTCTGACCGCGCCGGTGATCGATCTGAAACAGGTCGCTCAGAACCGGGACGGCAGCGTAAGTCTCATCGCGGGCCGGCCGGCGCTCCTCCGGGTCTTCGTGGTGGGGGACCAGATCAACTGGCTGGAGCCCCCCGCGGTTCGGGTCACTCTGCTGCAGGAGGGCGACGCGGTTTTCGAGCAGATGCTCCCGCCGGAGACGGAGCACATTCTCACCGCCGTCGACGAGTCGAGCCTGGAATGGTCGTACGACGCTGAAGTTCCGGGGTCCGTCATTCAGCCGGGCGTCCGCATGGTGGTGGAGCTCGATCCGGAGGGCGTGGTTCCGCTCGCGCCGGGCAGTCGGGTCCGGTATCCGCCCGAGGGTTCGATGGAACTCGATGTGGTGGAGCCGCCCCTGTACCGGATCGTCCTGGTTCCGACCATCTCGCGCCCGGCGCCGGACTCGTCGGTCTTCGACTGGACGGACGGCGTGAACCCCGACAGCGAGCAGATGCGCATGTCCAGGACGATACTGCCGGTGGCGGAAATGGAGGTGGAGGTCCGCGAGACCTATACCACCAACCTCGACTTGCGAAACTGGGCCCTCTGGCGTTTTTGGCGCAACCAAATCGGGTTGCTGTACGAACAGGAGGGCAGACGCGGCTACTACTACGGGGTCGTGGGGGAGCCTGCCTTTGGCGCCCGGGGGATCGCCAACATCGCCTACCCGGTGAGCGTGGGGACGGGCATCGACTACGTCTACACGCACGAGGTGGGACACACCATGAACCTGTGGCACGCCCCCTGTGGTGGCGCCGTCTCGCCCCCGGAGTACGAGTATCCCTACGAAGACGGATCAATCGGAGTCTGGGGGTACGACATCGCGGAGAGCCGGCTGCTGGATCCGGGGCCCTACAGGGACGTGATGGGCTACTGCGACGACTACATCTGGATCAGCGACTTCCACTTCAGCCGGGCGACGGACCACCGGCTCGACGGAGATGGCGGGATCGACCACGATGCTCAACCGGCGACCGCCGGCGGTCCGGGCCGGGGTGAAGTGCTTGCGGTGTGGGGCGGAGTGTGGGACGGGCGCTTGATGCTAGAACCGGCGTTCGTGCTGGACGCGCCGGTGGTGCTTCCCGAGGCGGGCGGTCCCTACCGGGTCGAGGGACTCGGCGCGGGCGGGGAGACCCGGTTCTCCCTCTCGTTCACGCCGACTCCGCTGGCGTACGGGGGAGGCAGCTTCGTCTTCTTCATCCCCTACGAGTCCGAGTGGGCCGACAACCTGGACCGGATCGCGCTCACAGGGCCGGAGGGAGAATACGCGGTGACGCGCGGCAGCGAGCCCCGGATGGCCGTGGTGACCGATCGGTCCACGGGAAGAATCCAGGCCATCATCAGGGACTGGGACGGAGAGCCGCTGCCGGGAGAAGCGACCGCGAACGTGACGGTCACCAGGGGGATCCCGGCGGGCGGGTTGCGGTAGCGGGCGCGGCGCAGTCCCGGGCCGACATTGCGGCTGAGGGAGCGAGTCCCCATATTCGCCTTGTGCCGGAGGGCTTCGTATTTGAGCCAACACTGGAAGAGCCGGGACTGCCTCCCGCCGTGGACGTCATGCCCTGGAGACGGGGACGGCGAAACCGGCGGGGAAGTCACCACGAGTTGACCCCGGGCTTCAGCTTACTCCCTCCGGCACAACGGCGGTCTCGGCCGCCGAAGGCCGGCGCTCCTTCACGGGACGCCGGCCTTCGCCATTGAGGGGTCCCGCACCGACACCGAGGAACCCGTGGACATAATCCCCCCGGAGCCACGCGTCCGCATCACCCGGCGGCTCCACTTCAGCGCCGCGCACCGCCTGGCCCGACCGGACTGGAGCGACGAGGAGAACCGTCGCGTCTTCGGTGACTGCGCCAACCCCAACTGGCACGGCCACAACTACGAGCTGGAGGTGACCGTGGCCGGCCCGGTCGACCCGGAGACCGGGTACGTGATGGACCTGAAGGCCCTCAAGGACCTGGTGAACCGGCGTGTGGTGGACGACCTGGACCACCGCAATCTCAACCTGGAGGTGGCCTGGCTGGAGGGTGTGATCCCGTCGACCGAGAACCTGGCGGTGCGGATCTGGCAGCGGATCGCGCCGCACGTCCCGCCGCCGGCGGAGCTCGAGCGGGTGCTGCTGAGGGAGACGCCGCGTCACTGGGTGGAGTACACCGGTGGGTGACGGCTGCGTCGCCCTGGTGACGGGTGCGACGGGGGGAATCGGCGAAGCGGTCGCACGGCGGCTGGCCGGCGACGGGTTCCGGGTCTTCGCGGGAGGGCGTCGCCGGGAACGTCTGGGGCGGCTGGCCGACGAGATCGGTGGGGTGGCGCTGCCCTTCGACGTGACGGTCGAGGAAGAGGTGGCGGGGGCGCGGGCGGTGG
>CAZTOF010000023.1:0-3373 GCA_964615515.1 uncultured Gemmatimonadaceae bacterium | reverse complement strand
GACCGTGAAGGTCCGCAGCCGCGGCTTTCGCAACCGGGAACGCTTCGCGAACGCCATCCTCTTCCACCTCGGCGGCCTCGACCTCTACCCCGATGGCCTACGCGCATGACCTGCTACCCACCAGAAAGGGGGAAGAACCCGATGAGAAGGCTCGTGTCTGTGGTCGTCATGGCCGGAGCAGTGGCGGCATGTGAGGAAGAGCTCGTCCTCACCACCATCGAGATCGTACCGCACGACACCACCATCTGGCAGGATGAGACGGTGGACCTGGCGATCGAGTTCTACGATCAGCATGGCGGTGTGATCAGCGTTCCACCCGCAAGCGTTACGTGGCAGTCGGGCGACCCGTCCGTGCTGGCCGTCGATAAAGGGCTGGTGGTGCCGGTCGGACACGGCGCGGCCACGGTGACGGTGTCCGCGCCGGGCAAGGACGGACCGGTCGAAGGGGAGGCCGCCCTGACCATCCGCCAGATCCACATGATCCGGACGGCGGCGGCCTACATCACCCAGGTCAACCAGAACCCCACGGATCCGATTCCGCTCATCGCCATGCGCAAGGGCATGCTCCGGGTCCACGCGACGTACCCGGAGCCTCTGGACTTCGATCCACCCGAGGCGCGGGTGGTGCTCAAGAACGACGACGCGGTGCTCGTGGATACGATCCTCCAGCAGGTGACTCC
Source organism: uncultured Gemmatimonadaceae bacterium (assembly GCA_964615515.1). GTDB lineage: Bacteria > Gemmatimonadota > Gemmatimonadetes > Longimicrobiales > Gaopeijiaceae > Bin94. The sequence goes on along the minus strand of CAZTOF010000023.1, from coordinate 2,693 downwards.
GGAAATCCTGCAGGCGATCGACCAGTCCGCCTACGACCACTCATACAATCTAGAGGTGCCCGCGCAGCACGTTCGGGAGGGTCTCGTGGCCGAGATCGCCTACGATCCCCATGACCGGGAGCGCGAAATTGCCGGAGGCGACACCGTGGCGTACGAGGTGGTGGAACTGACCGTACAGAAGCAGATGATGGTTCCCGTCTTGGCCCGGGCGCACCCCAACCGGCGCCCGGAGGATTGGGTGGCCGGCATGGTCGAGGACGGCAGTACTCCCCCGAAGGCGCGGGCGATCCTCCCGATAGCCGATCAGCTTCTCGTTGGCCACGAGACGTTCGAGACGGATCTCAACTGGAACACGCAGCCGGTCAACTCATGGACCCGTCTCTTGAACGAGCTGGAAAACATGCGCATTCAGGAGGGCAATCTCGACCACTACTACTACGGGGCCTTCAAGCCGCCGTACCGCTCGGGCATCTGGGGAATCGCCTACGGCATCGGGCACCCGGTCAGCGCCGGCGACGTCAACGCGGTCACGTTCAGCCACGAGACGGGGCACTCAATGAACCTCTTTCACGCCCCATGCGGCGTTCGCGGCGACGACCCCGACTTCCCCCACGATGACGGGTCCATCGGTTTCTGGGGCTGGAACCCGAGGAACAACGTCCTTCGAGATCCCGATCAGTGGAATGACATCATGGGCTACTGCCGCGACACATGGGTCTCGCCCTATCACTTCGACCGCGCGATGAAGCACCGTCTCGGCGACGGGGCCGACATGGGCTACCGGGAGTCCGTGCTTGTCCTGTCGGGCACAATCGTGAACGGCACCATCGAACTGGAGCCGGCGTTCATGGCCATGGCGCCGGCCCATACCGGGGGCGGAGGCCCATACCTGGTGGAGGGCCATGGGCGGGACGGCGGGCGATTGTTCGCCTACCGCTTCACGCCCCACCGGCCGCCCCACCTCGGCGATGGTCGTCTGTTCACCCTGCGGATGCCCGTCGCCGGTTCGGATTTGGCCAGTGTCACCGTATCCGGCCCGGAGGGGTCCGTAGCGCTGACCGAGGGCTCGAAGCCGCCCATGGCCATGCTGATCGACTCCAACGGCCAGGTGCGGGCCTTGCGCCGCAACTGGGACGGCAGCAATCCGAACGGTTGGCGAGTGGTTGTGAGCACGGGGCTGCCAGGGTAGCGGGAGGTGGCGAGCACCGGCGGGGCAAGGGGTACGGCCTTCCTCTGCCGGCAACGGGATTCGCCCGGCGTCACCGCACCTGGAACGTCAGCGTCGCCCAGTTCGATTCATAGTCCACGTCCGCCTCGTCCGCTGTCTCGGCCATGTGAATGGTCCGCACATACCAGCGCCCCTTGCCACTCAGCGGAATCGCGGCGACCCCGTCCCCATCCGTGCGCGTGGTCACCGCCTCCACGTGTTCCCCCGCCTCGTCGTGCCCGTGGTGGCCCTCGTAGTTCGCATAGACGAGCTGATCGGCGACGGGCTGCCCCGCCCGCAGGAAGCGCACCCGCAGCTCGTCGCCCACGCCCAGCTCGTAGGGGTTGGCGAGCGGCATGAACTCGACGGGGTAGCCCAGTTCGTGCGCCCACTGGCCGCTCCTCGCGTCCCCCACCTGTACCAGCGCCTTCACGTGCTTGCTGTAGCGTTCGGTTGCGTCGTCGTTGGTCTTCCCGGCCGCCTCGCGCTGCTCGATCAGGTCGGTGATTCCGTCGTGGACCAGGTACTCGTTGAAGTCCCCGGCGCTCAGCGTGATCACGCGCGCCGCCGTCGACACGCCGATCAGGTACGTGCCCGGGTCGCCCGTCTCGAAGGTCAGCAGGGCGGTGTCCACGCTGTCGGGACTCCAGTGGAAGACGGCCGAGTCCCGCCACGCCGACTCCGGCGGGTGCACCACGCCGCCCGGACCGACGACGCTCACGTCCAGCATTCGGTCGCGCGCGATCGCGTTCTCGCTCTCGTCGAAGTCGCCGTTGTACAGCGCGACCGTCGCGGTCGAGTTCGGTTCCAGAAAGAAGCTGTCGAGCTTGAGGAACAGGGTGTGTGCGCGCGCCGCGGCGACGATCACGACGCTGAGCGCGGCGAGGGTGGCCAGGGTCAGGGCGAAGCGTCGTCCGATCTGCATGTCGAGTTCTCGTGATTCGGGTTCTGTGGCAGGTGCCCGGAGAGCGAGGTGGAAGTCCCGCGGCTCGCCGCTCTCGCCGTGCGTGGATTCACCCACGGGCTCCAAGAGTAGCGCCACCGGCCGGATCGGGCACTTCCGGCGCGTCGCCCAAACGCCCGAAACGCAGGAACAGGGCGGGCACCACCACCATGTTCAGGAAGGTCGAGGTGAGCAGGCCCCCGAGCACGACGACGGCGAGCGGCGCCTGGATCTCCTTGCCCGGCTCGCCGATGCCCAGCGCCAGCGGGATCAGGGCGAGCCCGGCGGTCAACGCGGTCATCAGGATCGGGGCGAGGCGCTCCATCGACCCGTGCCGGATGCTGTCCGCTAGCGTGAATCCGGCGCCGTGGAGGTCCCGGTAGCGGCTGACCAGCAGGATCCCGTTGCGGACCGCGATGCCGAAGAGGGTGATGAACCCCACCAGCGTCGCGACGTTCACGGTCCCTCCGATGAACAGGACCGCCAACACGCCCCCGGCGAGCGCGAGCGGCAGGTTCACCATGAGCAGCATTCGCACGGCCC
>CAZTOF010000022.1:0-2779 GCA_964615515.1 uncultured Gemmatimonadaceae bacterium | reverse complement strand
GTATTGCCGTTGCGCGGCAGCGCGGCCGCGATGGCGTCTCCCGCCGGGTCGTCCGGCCGGTAGCCCTTCGCGACGGCCCACCGCATCACCGCCGAGATCCGGTTGCGCACGGCCTTGGCGGTCGGGGGCTTGCTCGACCAGATCGGCTTGAGGATGGCGAGCACGTCGGCCGTCGAGACCTCTCCGACGCGCTTCCGGCCGATGCGCGGATAGGCGTAGTCCCGCAGCGTCTGCCGCCACTGACCGGCCATGCGGGGCGGGTTCTTCCAAGTCGGCCAGTGAATCTCGATCACCTTCTCGACGGCCGCCTCGAAGGTGGGAACTCCCGCTTCCCTCGGGTCGTGGCCCCAATGGACCGCCCGCCGGTTCTCCAGCGCCTTCTGCCTCGCGTCCTTGAGCGTCACCACCGGATACGGGCCGAGTCCGAGGTTCGTGGGCCTCCCCCCAACCCGAATTCGCTGGCCCCAGGACTTGGAGACCCGCCCGGACTTCATCCGGTGGACGCGGAGGTACAGGCCGAGGCCTCCGCGCCCGCCGTCGCCGTAGCGTCCCGGCTTCTTCACGCGAGCCACGAAGGTGGCCGTAAGGGGTCGTTTTCGCATGTCGTGTTACCTACCTGTGTATCAGTTTTAGACCAATATTCCATGATACCATGCTGCACGACTCGACACAAGAGCGAGCCGGTGAACGCGCTCTGGATGCGCTGTATATCGTTGATAATGCACGGGTTATGGAACGTCTCTGGACGGCATGGGACGGTGTGCACGATCATCACGCGATATTTGTGGCAGAAGTCGCCCTTGACTTCCAGCACGAGCGCACCCGCCCGCTGGCCGGGATCGTCAGCCCGCCAAGAGAGGATCTGGCGGGCGAACGGATACATGCAGCCGCTGGTCTTGCCGGTGCCGACGGCACCCACGATGAGCGTGCCGGTATAGAGGCCCTTCTCGGGGATCACGAGCCACGACGGCCGCTCGCTCTCGCGCGGCACGGTCGGATGGTGCAGCTCGCCGATCACGAGCGAGGGCGCCTCGTCGGTGGGCGAAGCGGGCCACTCGGGCAGCCTGCCCCGCCGTCTGGGCCGGAAGAGCGGCTGGAACCAGACCCGCCAGACCGACAGCGCGAACGAGCCCGAGAGCACGACGAGGACGGCGGGCCATGCATGGTGCCAGGCGCGGAGGGCGTCGTGCAGGCCCGGATCGTGCCAAGCGACCAGGTCGAGGTACGGGTTCGCGCCCGGGGCCGGGAACGGCGCCTGGGCACCGGCGGCACCGATGGCGGCACCGATGATGGCGAGCGTGCCGGTTTTCATCGGCCGAACACCCTTCCCGGAGGGACTGCTGGCTGGGAGCGACCCCGCAGCCGAGGGGAGGATGGGGATGCACATCGCCATCCTGCCCGATGCCGATCGAGGCATGCCGAGATGGGGGGTCGCTCCCAGCCACGGCCTCGATGGCCGGATCGCCATTGCCGGTCCGGCGGCCGTGGTACAACCGCAAGCGCGCCAGCGACATGCGGAATCGGCGTCGTGCACACGGGAACGCGGTTTCCGTGCACAAGCACCCCGACGTGGGATGTGCACGCACGGATCGGCATCGGCACCCCGCCCCCGGCGGTCAACACAGACCTCCCGAGAGCCGCGCCGACCGCCATACCTTGAAGCCATCGATCATCGCTTCGGACGGCGCGGTCGGGAGCGCGGCCCGAAGTTCGGCGAGCCGCGCCAGGCAGCCCCGGAGGCTGCCGTGCTGTTCGATCACGGCCTCGTCCCTGCTGCGGATGCCCTGTTCGATCCGTTCGATCTCGCGGCGGATCTCAGGGCCGGTCGTTGACACCTTCGAGCGGCCGGTGGACCGGGCCGGATCGGTCCAGTTGCCGAAGACCTTCTCGGCCCGCTCGAACTCGCGGTCGGTGCGAACGACGGCGACGGCCTCAACCGGCCGGCTCCGCTTCTGGAGCGCGGCCCAGAGTTCCCGGTGAGCGCGGCCCCAGGAGTGGAGGCCCGCAGCGGTGTCGTGGCCCGGATCGGCGTAGACGAACACCGCGCCCCCGGCGTCGAGCGCGACGGGCAACTTGAGGGGGAAGTAGCGGCGCGTATTGCCCCCGGCGCCCCGGTACACACGCACAGGCAGGACCCGGCGGTCGATCCCGATTTCCTCGAAGGCCGCGACCTTCTCCGGCTCGGTCGGCAGCCACGCCTTGCCAGCGTGTCCCATCACGTAGTCGAGCGAGAGCAGGCGGCGAAAGAGCACCTCGGGGGACGCGATCCGGCGGTGGCGGATGTCCTCGGCGCCGAGCGCCCGGTAGACTGCGCGCCCGCAGACCCGGCAGACCTTGCGGCCATCGTGGGTATCCTCGGCCGCAAGCCTCTGCTCGGTGACGTTCTGCACGAAGCGGAGCGCCTTGAAGCGGTCGATTCGGAGCCAGTCGGAGATCTGATCGCGGGTGAACACGCCGCTGTGGAGGCAGACGAGCGCGATCCACTCGGCCTCGCGGTCCGTCCAGCCGAACGCTTCGAGCGCCTTCTCACGGCCCTTCAGATGGGCGATCACGGCGACTCCCCGGTCACGAGCGCCAGATCCGCCCGCATGTAGGTGACGAGCAGCCCCATGGGGTTGTGGACGACCAGCTCGGGCGCGACCGAGTCGAGGAACTCGAACCGGAGCGTGAGCGACCAGCGTTCGCGCCGGATCTCCTGCTCGCCCCTCAGATGCACGAGGTCGAAGTCCGCCGTCGCGCCGTGCGGTGGCTCGGGCGCGGGGTGGATGCGGAGCACGAC
>CAZTOF010000021.1:0-9406 GCA_964615515.1 uncultured Gemmatimonadaceae bacterium | reverse complement strand
CCCCTGGCGGCCGTGGACCGGCCGGCCACGCGCCTCGCCGCTCTCGGTGCTCGCCCCGTCGACGGGCTGCCGGCGCGGCTTCCGTCCACGCTCCCCGGGGCAGTCGGCGCGCCGGGATGAACCCGGGGAGGATGGCGCCGGCCATCCTGTTGGCGTAGTTTCGGTTTCGGCGACACAGGGGAATCCGAGGTGCATCCATCCTACTGGCCGGGAGATAGCCCATGCGGTGCAGGCATCTGATCAGCATCCTTGTTCTTTTCGTGGCGGCTCCCCACCTGGCGGGGCAGACCTCGGAGAAGGAGCTCTTGCGCCGGGTCGAAGCGGCGGAGGGGTCCCAGCAACCGGATGTCCTTATCAGGGCGGCCTCGGCCGCCCGCCTCCTCGGTGACTTCGAGGCCGCCCAAAACCTCCTGGGACGCGCCACGACCGCCCGCGACCAGGTCGAAAGCGCCTGGGTCTCGGAGATGATCTTCCAGGCCATCGCGTCGGGAGAGGGGGTGGACGGCATGCAGCGCGCATTCCGGGAGGCCCGCAAGCAGGTCAGGATGACGCCGGTGGAGATTGCGGATGTGACGGGCAACTACCCGTCGCTGCTCCGCGGGGGCGAATTCGACGACCTTATCCTGAGCCTGCGGCCGGACCACCCCGACTCGCTCTACCGGTGCGTATGCCTGGCCGAGAAGGCGTGGGTACACAGGGTCGCGGGTCGCAGGCACGAGTCTCGGCGGCTGTGGGGAGAGTTGGTGGCCGCCTGGGATCGGAACCCGCTCCAGTTCGACGATCCCGATCTGCAAGCCGACTGGCAGGCGCGATATGCACGCAATCTGGCACGGGCGGGCAGGAGCACCGACGCGCGCGCGGCGCTGGCGAAGGCGAAGACCATGCCGGTGAGCGATGACGAACGCCCCGCCGTGCAGCGCCGGTGGGCCCAGGCCTACAGCGAACTGGGTGAAGTCGAGAAGGCGGTCGAGCTTCTCGAGCCGCTGATCACCAGTTCCACGCTCGTAACGGTGAACTCGCTTTCCACGCGCTACACCTGGGAGCCCGTGCGCAACACCCTTGTCTTCCAGGAGATGCTCGCACGCCACCGCTGAACGGCGAGAGGGCCAGGCGAGCGCGACCGGGGAGACTCGCTCTCCCGTTGACGCGGGAGGTGGTGGTTCGTGGTACGGATCGGTGAAATCGGACGGGGGTCGATCGCGGAGGCGCTTGAGCTGCGAATCGGCACCCGCATCCTGACGGTCAACGGCGAGCGGGTCCGGGACAGCCTCGACTTCATGTTCCGGACGGCGGAAGAGGAGATCGAGCTGGAGGCGGTCGGACCCGACGGCGACCGGGTGGTCTACGAGATCTCGCGCGACCCCTCGGAGTCCCTCGGCATCGTACCGGCCCGGGACAAGATCCGCGAGTGCGCCAACGAGTGCGTCTTCTGCTTCATCGACGGCAATCCGCCCGGGGCCCGCGACCCCCTCTGGCTCCGCGACGACGACTTCCGCCTCTCCTTCACCTACGGCAGCTACGTGACGCTCACCAACCTGGGGCCGCGGGGTCTGCGCCGCCTCGTCGACCAGCGCATTTCGCCGCTCTACGTCAGCGTGCACGCCACCGATCCCGAGGTGAGAGTCCGCCTCCTCAAGAACGACCGCGCGGCTCTCATCCTGGACCAGCTGGACGAGCTTCTCGCGGGTGGGCTCGAAGTGCACACGCAGGTGGTCCTCTGCCCCGGCTGGAACGACGGAGGGGAACTCGACCGCACGATCGCCGACCTCTACGCCCTCGGTCCCGGCGTGCTCAGCCTCTCGGTGGTGCCGGTGGGCCTGACGCGCTACAACCTGGGCCGTCCGGTGCGTCTGCTTCGCCGCGGGGAGGCGGCGGCCGCGCTGCGCCAGACCGGAGCGATCCGCAACCGGGCGCTGAAGGAACGGGGACAACACTGGTGCTACGCGGCCGACGAGCTCTTCCTGATCGCGGGCCGGGACGTTCCCGCGGCCGGCTACTACGACGACTGGTCGCTTGTCGAAAACGGCGTGGGCGCGCTGCGGACCCTCCTCGACGCCTTCGAGGCGGGGAAGGGCAGTCTGGTGCCCATACCGGGTGTGGACCGCGTGCGGGTGGTGACCGGCGTGTCGATGAAGCCGTTCTTCGAAGACATGGCGCCCCCCGTCGCCCGGAGGATCGGGTGTCCGGTGGAAGTCCTGGCCGTCCGCAACCGCTACTTCGGGCCGTCGGTGACCATCGCCGGGCTGCTCGCGGGGGCCGACATCCTGGACGAGGTCGGCGACCCGCGTCCCGGAGACCTCGTGCTGCTGCCGGGAGAGGCGCTGGGCGGGGACCGCGTCTTCATCGACGGCGTGACGCTGTCCCGGGTCGAGGAACGCCTTGCGCCGGCGGTGGTACGGGCCGGGCACGACTTCGTCGAAACCCTGGCCGGCGCATGAGCCTCCCCGTCGTCGCCGTGGTGGGCCGCCCCAACGTGGGGAAGTCCACCTTCTTCAACCGGGCCATCGGACGCCGCGTCGCGATCGTCGACGATACGCCCGGGGTGACGCGCGACCGGAACTTCGGGCTGGCGGACTGGACCGGGCGGCAGTTCTTCCTTGTGGACACGGGGGGCGTGGTGGAAGGCTCCGGCCGCACCATCGACCGCCTTGTCCGGGAGCAGGCGATGGTCGCCGTCGAGGAGGCGGACGCGGTCCTCTTCCTGGTGGACTCGAAGACCGGCATACACCCCCTGGACCAGCGGCTGGCGGAGGTGCTGCGCAAAGCCGCCCGGCCGGTCCTGCTCACCGTCAACAAGGTGGACAACCTTCCCGGCGAGCGGTCGCACCTCGACTTCTGGGAATTGGGCATGGGGGAGCCCCACCCGGTGAGCGCGGTCTCCGGAAGGGGCTTCGGCGATCTCTTCGACCAGGTGCTTCCGCTCCTGCCCACCGAGACGGAGGAACCCGAACCGTCCGACATCCGGATCGCGGTCATCGGGAAGCCCAACGCCGGCAAGTCCTCGCTGGTGAACCGCCTCTTCGGCGAGGAGCGCGTCCTGGTGAGCGACGCGCCCGGAACGACCCGGGACCCCGTCGACCTCATGATGCGCTACCACGGCCTCAACCTCACCTTCGTCGACACCGCCGGCATTCGCCGCCACGCCCGCATGAAGGACTCGGTGGAGTACTACAGCAGCCTGCGAACCGCGCGCGTGGTCCGCGAGGCCGATGTCTGCCTGGTGGTGGCCGACAGCGCCGAGGGGCTGCACGTGCAGGACATCAAGGTTGCGGAGACGGCCTGGGAGGCGGGTTGCGGGGTCGTCATGGTCTGCAACAAGTGGGACCTGGTGGCCAAGGAGACGGGGACCGCGGCGGCCTTTCAGCGGGAGGCGGGTCGGAGGGCGCCCTTCCTGCGGCACGTCCCGTTCCTCTTCGCCTCGGCGCTGACCGGCCTGCGGATCCGAAAAACCCTCGACCTGGTGCTGGAGGTCGCCGAACGCCGCCGCCGCCGCATCGCCACCCCGGAGGTGAACGCGGCCGTGGAGGCGCTGGTGCGCCGCCAGCCGCCCCCCCACGCCAGAGGCCGCCCCGTCAAGCTGAAGTACGCCACCCAGGCGCGGACCGTGCCCCCCACCTTCATCGTGTTCGCCAACCTGCCGGACGCGGTTCCCGTCCACTACCGCCGCTACATCGCGAACTCGCTGCGTGGCGCGTGGGACTTCACCGGCGTACCGGTGCGGATCCGGCTTCGCAAGAGCGGCGCGTGAAGATGCGGTGGGACGGGGCATGCAGCAGTTCGAGGACTCCCAGGTGAGCGCGGTCCCGCAACTGGATTCCCCCCGGTCGTTGTGGTAACGTCGTTCGCGAAGGCGGGTCGGCGATCGGCGAAACCTTGTCCGGTGCACCCCGCCCGAAGGGAGAAACCTTGACGAACGCGTTCTTGCTGCTGCTGGCCGCCTATGTCGCCGGGGCCACGCCATCGGCCTTCTGGATCGGCCGCGCCTTCTACGGAAAGGACCTGAGGACGCTGGGCAGCTGCAACCTGGGGGCGACCAATGCCCTTCGAGTGCTGGGCTGGCGGGCGGCCCTGCCGGTTGTGGCGGCCGACATCTTCAAGGGGTTCGCGCCGGTGTGGTGGTTCCCGGGCCTGGACGGCCGGGACGCGCCCTGGTGGACGGTCGCGTACGGGGCGGCGGCGATCGTGGGCCACGTTTTCTCCTTCTGGGTCCGGTTCCGGGGAGGAAAGGGGGTCGCCACCAGCATGGGTGTGCTCGCCGGCGTGGCACCCGTGGCGGCCGTCACCGCGTTCGTGGCCTGGCTGCTGGCGCTGCTGATCCGGCGCACGGTCTCGGTTGCCTCGATCGTGGCCGCAGTGACGGTCGGTGTGACGGGACTGCTGCTCCCCGGCCTCGGCCCGTCGGCGAGGATCTTCATGAGCTTCCTGGCGGTCTTCGTCGTCTGGGCGCATCGCTCCAACATCCGGCGGCTTCTGGCCGGGGAGGAGCCGCGCATCGGGGGAAGTCGGAACAGCGACGGCAGGGCCCGGTGACTTCCGGCGTTCGAGAGAGAGTCGCGGTGGTCGGGGCCGGGGCCTGGGGGACGGCGCTGGCCGACCTGCTGGCAAGCTCGGGTTGCGAAGTGCGGCTGTGGGCCAGGGAGCCCGAGGTCGCGGAGTCCTTCCGCGTGAGGGGTGAGAACTCCCTCTACCTCGAGGGCGTTCCCCTGAACCGCGGGCTCACGGTCACCAACTCGCTCGGCCCGGCGCTTGCGGGGGCGGGAGTGGTCCTCTGGGCCTGCCCGGTCCAGTACTCGGCCGCGCTGCTGGCCGGGGCCGCGCCCCTCGTTCCCTCCGGCGCCATCATCGTCTCCGCCTCGAAGGGGATCGAGGTGGCGACGCTGCGCCGGATGGACGAGATCTTCGCCGAGGTGCTTCCCCCCGGGCAGGCGCGGCGTCTGTGCGTGCTCTCGGGGCCCAGTTTCGCGCGCGAGGTGGCCGCGGGGATGCCCACGGCGGTGGTCGTGGCCAGCCGTGACCGGGAGTCCCGCCGCCGGGTCCAGGCGCTATTCCAGACGGATCGCTTCAGGGTCTACACGAATCCCGACGTGGTGGGCGTGGAGCTGGGCGGGGCCCTCAAGAACGTGATCGCGCTGGCGGCGGGGGTGGCCGCCGGCCTGGAGTTGGGCCACAACACGGTAGCCGCGCTGATGACGCGGGGGCTGGCCGAAATCGGCCGGCTGGGCGAGGCGCTGGGAGCCCGGCACGCGACCTTCGCCGGTCTTGCGGGCATGGGCGACCTGGTCCTCACGTGCACGGGCGGATTGAGCCGGAACCGGACGGTGGGGGTGCGGCTGGGCCGGGGCGAAACGATGAAGCAGATCATGGCCGAGACGCGGACGGTGGCGGAGGGCGTGGCGACCGTGCGGGCCGTACACGATCTTGCGCGCCGGCTCGGCGTCGAGATGCCCGTTTCGGCCGAAGTGTATAGAATCGTTGCGGAGGGACTCGACCCGATGGAGGCGCTGCACCGCCTGATGACGCGCGAGCCCACCTCGGAACATCCGGCCGCGCCCGTCCCCGGAGAAGGGAGCTGAAGAACTTGGAGCCGATCGCCCGCAAGACCTACTACTCGATCGGGGAGGTCAGCACCCTGACGGCACTCAAGCCCCACGTGCTCCGGTACTGGGAGACCCAGTTCGACATGATTTCGCCGAACAAGAACCGCGGCGGAAGCCGGGTCTACCGGATGCGCGACATCGAGACGATCCTCCTGGTCAAGCACCTGCTCTACGAGAAGCGATTCACCGTGGAGGGAGCGAAGCGGGAACTGAAGGAGTTGCGGACGGGGGAACAGGCCGCCGAACTCGGAAAACTCCACGCGGATCCGGCCGTCCTGGCGACGATCAAGGAGGAGCTGACGGCTCTCCGCGAAGTGCTTACCCTGCCCGGCGGATAGTGCGAATCCTCTGCACCAACGACGACGGCTACCTGACCCCCGGGATACGGGTGCTGGCCGAGGCCGCCCATGCGATCGGTTCGGTCGATGTCGTGGCGCCGGACCGGGAGCGTAGCGCGTCCAGCAACTCGCTGACGCTTCACCGGCCGCTTCGGAAGCGAAGGGTCCCGGACGGAACCATCATCGTGGACGGCACGCCCACCGATTGCGTGATCCTCGCGGTCATGGAATTCGCCGACCGGGCCCCCGATCTGTGCGTGTCGGGAATCAACCATGGCCCCAATCTGGGCGAGGACGTCCTGTACTCGGGGACGGTGGCGGCGGCCATGGAGGCCACGATCCTGGGCATTCCCTCGATCGCGTTCTCCCATGTGGGGCACCGCATCGAGGAGGTCGAGGGATGGCAGCCGGTGGTGAGCCGGCTGCTGGAACAGATCGTGGCGCAGGGAATCCCCTCTCATGAACTCCTCAACGTGAATCTGCCGGCCATTTCGCCCTCCGAAGTGGCCGGAGTGCGGGTGACCAACCTGGGCAGGCGCCGCTACAGCGACGCCATTACGCGTGCGCCGGACCCATCGGGGCGCGAGTACTACTGGATCGGGGGCGGGTATCCCAACTGGAACGGCGGGCCGCACTCGGATTTCCGCGCGGTCCAGGAGGGTTACATCTCGGTGACGCCGCTGCATCTCGACCTGACCAGCTATCCCCGCCTCGACGACGTTCGCAGGTGGAATCTGCAGCCCTGAGGTGCGGGAGCCCGCATGAGGCACTGGCTCGGGAACACGCTGCGCGGCGTGTGCATGGGAGCGGCGGATGTGATCCCCGGGGTTTCCGGTGGCACGGTCGCGCTGATTCTGGGAATCTACCCGCGGCTGGTCGGAGCTGTGGGGAGCGTGGGGCCGGCGATGCTGCGGCGGTTGCGACGGCGCTCGTTCCGGTCGCTGGTGAAGGAGGGGTTCGGGGATCCTGGCCGCCTGGGGGATACTTCGGACGGGGCGCAGGCCGGACATGTGCTGCTGCTGGCCTCCGTGGTCGCCGGCATCGTGCCCGCCATCGCGGTCGGTGCACAGGTGTTGCCGCCTTTGCTCAGCGCTCACCCGGAGCAGATGCGGGGTCTCTTCCTGGGCCTGGTTGCGGCTTCCGTGACCATTCCCGCCCGCCAGATCAGGCGCCGGAGCCTCCGGCGGTGGCTTCTCGCGGTGAGCGCAGCGGCCGCGACCGCGTGGTTCGTGGGCCTGCCGGAGCCCTCGACCCGTCATGCCGGCGGAACCGTGACGCTCGAGTTCGCCGGGCCCCTGGCGAATGAGGTGCGGCTGACTCCCCGGAATCTCACGCTGATCGCTCCCGGCGAAAGGGGCCGGCCCGACCTCGAATACGGCCTCCGGGGCTCGCGGACCGTTCCCGCGGGTGCCAAGACCGTGGAAGTCGAGGTCATCGCCCGGATGGCGGGCAGCGCGGCCAATCTGCCGCCAGGGTCGCTACGGGGGTTGGCCGGCCCGGTGGAACTCACCTCGGCACTTCAGCCCTCGGCCCTCGCCGGCGGACGCGACCCGAGCCTGGTGTACGTCTTCGTGGGCGGAGCGCTGGCGATCTCGGCGATGGTCCTGCCCGGCATATCGGGTTCCTTCGTGCTTCTCCTGCTCGGGCTGTACCACTTCGTGCTGCACTCGCTCGCCCTCACGCTCCGCCACGGCGACCCCGGCGCCGCCATCGTCGTGGTGACCATGCTGGCGGCCATGGCGACCGGTCTGCTCACCTTCGCGCGCATGCTGAAGCATTTGTTTGCCCGATGGCGGGGCGCGACCCTCGCCGTGCTGGTGGGCCTCATGGTCGGGTCGCTCAGGAAGCTCTGGCCCTTCGTGGACCACGCGGCCGACGGGCGGGAGGTCATGACCTTGCCCGGGGTGGGGGATTTGGAGGTGGTCACCGTGGGCCTGATGTTCTGTGCGGGGGTCGGGGCGGTGCTGGTTCTCGATGCGCTGGGGCGGCGGTTGGGGAAGGAGAGGGAGGTCCTGGAGAGCGGGGACGGGCCGGGATAGAATGAAGTGTCAGGGTTCTGGCCACCGAAAACGTCTAGGGTTGGCAAGCTGGCCCGCGGAGGGAGCGTAGCGACCGGAGCGGGGCAGCTTGCTGAATGCCCGAAGGCCCTCACGACGCGGTCTCCCCGGCGATGATATCGCAATTTGGTTTGGGATCCCACCGGACGGATCGCGCCGGCACGGGCGCTCCCGGCCATCGTGGCGGGAAAACCCCCTCATGGGTTACAGGGTTTTCCCTCTGGTGTGCGATCCTTCCGCAGTGTACCATGGGCGGACCGTCACCAACCGGAACCCTAACCAAGAGGGGGATGCACCCGATGCGATTCACTCACAGTTGGCCCTCGACCGAGACTTATGAGCCGAAGACCGCAGCACGATTTCTTGCGGACTGCCGCCGAGCGTTGGCGCTGCCCGTCGTCTTCGCCTTGACCTTCGGCGCTTGCCAGGACGAGATCACGTCGCCGCAGCATGCGACCCCGGCGCTCGCCGCTTCGCAGGGGGACGCCCCGGGCAGCTCGGAGGGGAGTCAGGTGGCGCCACCGGACCCGGTTCCTTCGTGCAGCTTCGACCAACCCTTCTACAGGGGGTTCGTTTACAATTTCGACGTTGACCAGCCCGGTCCCACACGGCTCGTGGACCTGTGGATAGATCCTCTGGATGGCGTTGAGCCTCCTTACGATTACCTTACGTGGACCTGTACTCCCGACATACCAACTGCATTTCCTGTGTTGGCCGCGGACCCGGAATACCCTGACGACACCATGGGATTCAGACTGACGCCCTTCGCAAGTCCTGATCATAGCATGCCGCTCTGGTATCTATTCTACGACGGAAGCGGCTTACCCGACCCGGATTGGCGGAACTGGAAACGGCGGATGGTCTTCACGCTGGTCAGCCCCGATATCGGGCTCCTCTTGGCTCAGAGCTCGGTCACGGTAACCCTCTGCCCGGCCCGGACCGAGAAGTTTGCATGTATTGAACACGTCCGGTCGCCCTCCACCCCCTGATGGCCCGGGTGGTGAGGCTGGCCCTCGGGGGCGATGTCGCGCAGGCGGAAAGCGTAGCCGAAGGCTGGTTGCCGGAATCGAACTCACGGTTCCTCCCCCTCCAGTGGTCAGGAATCGAAGAGAACCATTCCTGAAACGCGTCGTCAGGCGGGGCACAAGGATCCTGACCACGCCGGGCGCGACGCGCTGCGCGTTCAACCCTCTCCAGTCGGCCGCACCAGCCCGTCGAAGAGCACGACGGGAAAGGAGCGGGCATTCGTCACCAGGAGGTGGGTCGGTTCGGATCGGAAGCTGTCAACGGTTGAGAGACACATTGCGGAATCAGTTTAGCGACCCGTCCTTTCCGGCGCCCCCGACATCGTGCTGCGCCCCGTCCTCGTCGTCAACTGCGCTGACGGGGAGCGGGGGGTTGATCCAGACCTCTT
>CAZTOF010000020.1:0-2878 GCA_964615515.1 uncultured Gemmatimonadaceae bacterium | reverse complement strand
CGCCGGCAGTTCCCCCCGTTCCCCCGCCAACCGCTCCTCCTGCTCCGCGCTCCGCCCCTCCGGCGCGCCCGCGGGCGCCACCGCCGCCAGCGTCAGCTCGCCCTCCTCCACATCGGTCATGGCCAGCGCGTAGCCCCGAGCCTTGCGTGCATGCACGCCCCCCGCGCTCGGGAGCAGGATCCGGCGCGGCACCCCCGGCTCGGGCCCGAACCTGACCAGCATGATGTCGGCGCGTGCAAGCCGCACCACGTCGTCGGTGACCTCCCCGAGGATCTTCCGGGCGGTGGTGGTGAAGCCCTTCCACCCCAGGATGACCAGGTGCGAGCGGTCCTCGCGGCGAGCTTCGAGGATGGCCCGGCCCACGTTGTGGCCCACGCGCACCTCGGTTGTGACCGGTACGCCAAGCTCCCCTTCCAGCGCCTGCAGCCCCTCCAGCATGTCCTCCTGGCCCTCGATGGCCGTGCGGGCCAGCTCCGGGGGCAGCTGGTCGGGAACCTGGACCACTCGCAGCACGGTGACCTCGCCGTCGCGGGGCTTCGCGATCGAGGCGGCCATCCGCAACAGGGGCTCCGCCGTGGCGGGGTTGTGGACCGGCAGCAGGATGCGGAAGGGGGCGGTGCGCGGGGAGGCCCGGAGCGCCACGATCCGCGAGCCCGGGCCGGCCGGGTCGGGCGGCTCGAAGCGGGTGCCGCGCCAGGCCGCGTAGGCGAAGAGGCCGGCCGCCAGGGCCAGGATGGCGAGCACGGCGGGCTGCAGGTGTCCCTGCAACGGGATCTGCAGGATCAGGTAGATGTTCGCGGCGATCCCCAGCCCGGGCACGAGGGGGACCAGGGGCACCCGGAAGGGGCGCTCGATGTCGGGGAAGCGGCGGCGGTGGACGATCAGCGCCGCGTTGACGAAGCACAGGGCCAGCAGCAGGACCAGGTTGGCGAAGTGGGCGAGCGACTCGAGCGGCAGCCACAGGGCGAAGAACCCGATCGCGCCGCCGACCGCCAGCAGGGCGACGACGGGCGTATGCGTGCGCGCGCTGACGCGTCCGAAGATGCGGGGCAGGTGGCGCAGCGAACTCATCGACAGCGCGACCCGCGACCCGGCCAGGATCGAGGCGTTCGAGGCCGAGATCATCGAGAAGAGCGCGCCGCCCACGATGACCGCGCCCCCGACCGGTCCCAGGAAGGCCCGCGCGGCCACGCCCATGGCCGCCTCGGTGTACTCGTTCAGGTCGGCCACCACCACGACCAGCACCACGAGCGCGTAGAGCACCGTCACCACCACCATCGAGATGAAGATGGCGCGCGGGATCGTGCGGGTGGGGTTCATGACCTCCCCCGCCGAGGCCGCGATCGCCGAAAACCCGAAGAAGGTGATGAAGACGAGCGCGGCGGTGGACGCGATGAGCGGGAGGTCGCGGCTGAAGCGCTCGGTGATGACGCCCGTGTCGAAGCCGCCCAGCCCCCCCGCGATGAACCACACGAGAAGGATGATCTTGGCCGCCGTGACGGCGACCTGGAAGGCGCCGCTCTCCTTGGTGCCCTTGATGTTGAGCAGCGTGAGCGCGGCCAGGAAGACGATCCCCGGCAGCGCCGGCAGCGCGACGTGCCAGATGAACTCGTTGAAGTAGCTGGACAGGCTGGCGATGTAGAAGGCGCAGGACGAGGCGTAGCCCAGCAGGATGCACCAGCCCACCAGGTACGCCAGCAGCGGGGGGAAGGTCTTGCGCGCGTAGAGGTAGCCCTCGCCCGAGAAGGGGTAGATCGAGGTGAACTCGCAGTAGGTGAGCGCGGTGAAGGCCGCCACGACCGCCGCCAGCAGGAAGGAGACGATCGCCGCGCTTCCCACATACCCGACCGCGAGCCCCGACAGGGTGAAGATGCCGGCCGCGATCATGGTCCCGGTCCCGATCGCGAGCGCCGAGACCAGGCCCAGGTCGCGGCTGAGGCCGGCGACTACGAGGCTCCGGTCGCCCCCGGCGCCACCGGGTTGCGAAGGTGACCGGTCCACTGGGTCAGGACTGGTCCGATTCCGCCGCGAGCACCCCTCTGACGCTCTCCTGCACGTCCTCCGCCATCGGGCTGAAGCCACCCGTCCACCTCTGGACGAAGCGCCCCTCCCCATCCACGAGGAAGGTGCCGGGAAGACCGAGGAGGCCGTACTTCTCCGCAATGTCCCAGGAAGGGTCGTGATAGATGGGGAAGTCGACGCCGATCTCGTCGAGGAACTCGCGGATCGTCTCGCGCGCCCCGCGGTCGTCCACGCTCACTCCCACCACCTGGAAGTCCTGGTCCGCGTACTTGTCGTGCAGCTCCTGGAGTTCGGGCATCTCGTGCCGGCAGGGGGCGCACCAGGTGGCCCAGATGTTGAGCATGTAGGGAGCGCCCACCAGCCCGGCGCCGTCGAACCTGTCGCCGTCGAGGGTCGTGGCCGTGAACACGGGAGCCTTGTCACCGGGTTCCAGGGGCTTGTCGGGCACTCTGCAGGCAACCCACGCCAGGACTGTGATCACTACGACCAGGCTTCTCATCACGGCTCTCCCCTCCGGCTGGACTTTGGAAACATTGGGCCCCAAGCTATTCAACGTGCGCGGGTGCGCCAATAGCGGGCGACCCGGCGATGGCGGATTCCGTCAGCGACCACTCCGGCAACCCGCGGGACCCGCGGGCTCGTCGGAACTCGGTAAGCCCAAGCCCCGTAAGGAGCCAGATCGACACCACAACCACCGATCCCGAAGATGACCACGTCGCAACAGCCCTCCACCGCCCGCCGCAAGCTCACCTTCCTGGCCGGCTTCGCCCTTTACTTCACCACGCTCTGGTTCCTCTGGGACACGCCCGTCGTCTACCCCCTCAAGATCTTCGTGGTCATGCTCCACGAGATCAGC
>CAZTOF010000019.1:0-6120 GCA_964615515.1 uncultured Gemmatimonadaceae bacterium | reverse complement strand
TGGCAGGAGAGCGGCGCGACGAGTTTGGACGAAGGCGGCTGCCGGAGGAGGATCGGCTAATCCGCCGCTTCCACAGCGGCGTTCGGATGGCCTTCCCGCCAGGGATTGATGCTGCGGTAGCGACCCCGGGAGGGCAGGGGCGAGGTGTGAATCTCCACCTCGCCCCGAACCCGTACCGAGCCCTCGGCGAGGGGGGTCGCTACCGCCACGGCCCCAGACGCTGGCACGCCACGGGCCATCGGGCGGCGGAGCCGCAAGGCCTTGCCGTGCTGGCGGATGAGCAGGAGGTCCGGCGCGCACCGCCGGACGCTCGAAGTGCGCATCGGACCCTCATGTCGTTTGCGCGCTCAGGTACGGTCGTAAGTCGAGGGCTGTCCATCGGTTGGCACCGGCCAACGAGGTGCCCGGTCTGCGGCTTGGCACCTACCGCGACCGGATTACCTTCGACCGGTCCTCGGGCCGCCGGAAGACCCGGCCGGCCCCGCGATGGCTATTGCGGCGACCGTGTGAATCGTCGAAGCCCCAGACTGTGAATCGACCCTCCATGTCGATTTCACACTCCAGTACGGTCGTAAGCGGGAGCACCGGCGCACGGGGGAGTCCCGATGCGTCCGGGAACCGAAGAAGACGAAACGCGGTGACGACGGACAGCACCTACACCGCCAGCCAGCACCCGGTCGCCTGCGGTGCCTCCTGCCCGCCGTCATGTTCGAGTTCGCGCAACCAGAGCCGCGCTTCCCGGGCGCGCGCACCGGCCGGGATTGGGGTGTTGGTTGGTGTACTTCCGAAACCAGAGTCGCAACTCAGGGCGATCCAAGGACTCCACCGCGCGGCCGAACAGGGATTTCCGGTAGACCGCTTTCCGCGCGGCCCCTTTGGCATCGGGGTTGGTCATACCTCGCCCCCGTCGTCGGCGAGGTGGGGCAACAGCAGGCCGAGTACCCTGTCCGTGACGGATCATGGAATGGCGGGAAGCCTCTGGTCCGCTGCCCTTAGCGCGACGAGTCCCCCCGAACCCGTTTGCACTGCACCAAGGCGTCTGGCCGTCCGACCATACATTCCACTTTCGGGTACCGGCGAGTCATGTCGCGAAAGCTGGATATGACATCCGTGACAAAGGTGCTCATCATTGACCGGTACTCTTCCGACGATATCGCTTCACCTTCCTCGGGCACCCGGATCAGTCCATCCCCCACCGCTTCCAACACAACCTCCGTCGCCGCGTACACTGTCTGCCCCTGATTTAGCGACAGCACTAGAATCATCCCCGGAAGTCCGCCGTAGAGTGCCGGGCCGAACGATACCGGAATGTCCGGCGCAAACCATGCCTCAGCCTGTTGGCCCGCAGCCTCACCAACCGCTCGGGTCACTTTGTATCCCAGATGCTCCCCGTGCTGCTCGGTGATTCTCCACTCGACCGGAGTGACCCCCTCGGCGATGCGATAACGCACCCTACTGACTTCCAGCACCTTGATTCCCGAGGACCCGTCCTCCCCGACATACGCCTGTCGGAGGACACTTGGCTCGGCCGCAATCCAAGCCTCAAGTATTTGGCCGAAGGCGTCCAGGTTGGAATTGGTCGCGGGGAACCTTGCCGGCGGAACCCCTCCACCTCTTTTCCCTTCACCCCTTATCATCAGGGATCGTGAAGGAGTGAAGTGGAGCAGGAACGGCGTCCTAGTCCATGCCTCCAACACTGTGCGTACTTCAGCCAGTTCCACGGGCATCTCGACATCCAGCGACGCGCCGCTGGCATAGGCAATGGTCCCGCTTTGCCCGTCCGCGCGCCCGACCGACACGGTCATTGCGAGTACACCCGTGAACAGCGCCCTCATCGCACCGTACCCGTGCACCGATTCGGATCGATGGCGAATCGCCGCACGACCGTTGCTATGCTTGTCTCCGCGCCCGCCCGCAGCCGTCGGTCCAGGACCCACAGATTGCTGCCCCGCAGAAACGGAATCGGCACTCCGACATCCGAGGTGGGGATCAGGGTGTCGCCACAGCCGCGATCACCGTCGAAACGGGACACGGCTGCGTAGAGCTTGGCCCCGGTCATGGTGCCGTCGTCGTCGCGGTCACTCTCCTGGTGAAGCGTGTAGACGTTCCCGGCACCGTCCCGCGACAGCCCGCGAACCAGCGACGAGGACGTAAAGAAGTCGAACATCCATGACCGCAAGTCCTCTGGCTGCCTGCCGCGCATGAGTTCGAGAAGCTCGTCTTCATCCGGTTCGCCGCGCCGCAGGCCCTTTCCGATCCAGACCGTATCGGTGACCGCACTGTCGTGAGCGATACGAATCAGGAAGGGGCTTCCGGTAAACCCCAGCACCACATCACGGTCCCCCACGTCGAGGAAAGCGATTGACAGCGATCCCGCCAACGCGTGTTGCTCTCGGTACGGTGCAGGGACCGTCCCACGATCCAGGACGATTGGCGGCGCTTGCTCGCCGTTTCCCCCGGTCGCGGCGATCAGATCCGCGATGGCTATCGCCCCATAGGATGCGGAAGAGACACGATTGTTTCCCGCAAACCAGAGCGAGTCACCCGAGACCGCAAAGGACGATGGCCGGTTGTTGACATCCACCCTCACGCTGCCGTGATGAGCACTGGTCATCGGGTCGAAGAGTTCCAGCCTTCCTGTTTCGTCCAGGAAACCCGAGACGCTTTCGGCCACGAAGCCCACACCCCCCAAATGATGGAACTCGCCGGGTCCGCCTCCCCGTCCTCCCAATTGCCCGGTCAATCGACCCGTCGCGTCGTAGCGCAGGACGGTTTCGGCGAACCCGTCCAAAACCAGCAGTGAACCATCGGGCGCAACGAACAGCGCCAGTGGGTTCCCGATGTAGTGCTCCTCCGTCTCCTCCAGAACGAGGCTATCGCGGAGGATCAGATCTGGGCCGGGATTCTGGGCCGCCGCGCCGTTGCTGAATACGACCAGCAGGCCCGAGATCAGTGGCATCGCGGACACATGACGACGGTTATTCATCATTCGGCTCTCCCCCAGCAATCATTCTGCCGTCGGACTGACATCAGTCGGCTGAGAAACAGCGTCTGCTCGGTTACGCCGACAATCGAGTCGGTGACCACCCCGCCAGCAACGAGATATGCCCGTGGCTCGGAAATCGCGTGTGATTCGGAAACGACGCCGCTCAGTCGAACGCGCCGCAGACTCAAGGCCTCGACCTGCTTGGCACTTGGCGGCTCGGTCATCAGCAGGTGAAACTCGAACTCCAACGCCCGCCCACGTTCCACCCACGTCTCCAAGAGGCCATTGCAGGACAGGCACTCCCGAGGCGACATGGCGAGAACCGCACCACAACTCTCTTTTGCGAGGAGGTCGGTGAGCTTCGAGCCGTCCGCCAATACGAGCACGCTCCCTGTCTCATCCGTGGCACAGGACATCAAGGTTGCGGACACCAGCATGGTCGCCAGCCCGGCTAACCGCCGCAGACGGCCAGCCG
Organism: uncultured Gemmatimonadaceae bacterium; assembly: GCA_964615515.1. Taxonomy (GTDB): domain Bacteria; phylum Gemmatimonadota; class Gemmatimonadetes; order Longimicrobiales; family Gaopeijiaceae; genus Bin94. Next base: position 2,659 of record CAZTOF010000019.1, on the reverse strand, counting down.
ATATCCCTGCCACTCGGATGTGCCCAGGCCTGGACAGCGGGATTGACACAAGCGACCGCGCTCTGGCCCTCACCACCCCATTCCTCGGCGGCGAGGGCCAGAGATCTTTCGGGCATCGCGTTCCCACTACGGAAAGATGCGCTCGCACGGGCAATCTCTCTCCATACAGTACCAGAAACACTCGTCCGGCAGGAAGGGATGCTCGTAGTAGGGGATTTTGAGTGGCGGCCGCTGTGCGACTGCGTCCGCGACCGGGGCGCTACCCTCCTTCACCACGTCGGCACTCTCGGAAGACGCGGTTGGTGACCCGGCAGATGCCGCATCCACAGGGCTTGTCGGCTCGGACGTAGCAGTAGCGGTGACGTCGATCGCGGTCTCCGACCCAACAGCGTTGCCGGCGGTAACGAAGGCGAACTGAAGCGCGAAGAACGCCAGTATGGTGGCGGCGAGCGTGCGGTGACGAGGATTGGTAGTGGCGGCAGATGAAGAGGTCATCGTTGCGGTTCTCCTTGCGAAGGTGGAGGTGTTTGGAATGTCCGGTAGCCACCGTGGCATCCGGAGCGGATCGAAGAAACCAGCAACTAGGGTTGATGTCAAGTGGTGCGGCCGACGTCCCCGCCCGCGCCAGTTCCTGCGGCAGCCGGCCTGAAGCGTTCACAACAGCCCCTCGCTCCGGCCCCGCGCCTGCGGCGAGTAGCCGGGGATCATCCCGATCGCCAGTTCCGCCATCGCCCGGCCGAACCGGTCGGGCTGTCCTTGTCCACCTTCCCGCCCGCCTTTGGCGTGTGCCTTGCGCGGGCTCCCGGCGATCCTCCAGTTTGTACTCACTCCAACCTCCCTATGGGTTGGGATGCCTTTCCCCGAAAGCAGGAGACGATCATGAGAAGACTGCTCGCCCTCGGCCTGACCATCGCGTGGCTGCTCGCCATCGCGGCCCCGCCGGTTGTCTCGGCAACCGTTTCCGCAGTTCCCGTCAACACGCCGGACCTCTGCGCGGTCGACGCCGCCATGTCCATGGATTCGGATTCCTGCCCCACCGAGATCGACGTCGATCTCGGTGACGGCGACACCATGACCTGCTCGCTGAGGTTCGGTATACCTGTCACCATCCACGAGGAGGACGGCAGCATCACGTTCACCGGCCTCTGCTACTACGGTCCGCGATGTGGGTGGCGGTGGGCTGACCAAATCCCGCAGTAGGACCGTGAGGGGCACTCTCCCTTGGCTGGCTGGCTTCACGCTCTCCACCCTGCCAGTTCAGGCCCAGCAGGTGGTCGAAATCGACTTCGCAGTCGGGCGGACCATCCTAGACGACGAGCTGAATCGTTTCATGGATCCCTACCGCGTTGCTGTGGATTGGGGCCGCAGCATCTTCTACGTCCACGACAGCGAAGAGCCTGAAGGGATCATGGCTTTTTCGCTCACCGACGGCCAGTGGCTGCGGACCATCTCTACGCCAACGGGTGAAGGACCCTACGAATTCCCCCGCGGTCGCCAAGGCATGGCCGTCACACCGAGCGGGGGGCTCTTCGTTTCGGGCTTTCGGCTCATCGTCGAATTCGATCCGGGCGGGGTCGCCGTCAACTCCTGGCATCCCCAGTCGCTGGTGACCTCCGAGGTGTGCAACTTCGGTGGGGCACCGGCAATCCCGGCCCAAGGGGGAGTGGTCTGGCGGGGCGTTGATGGCGCGGACGAGTACATCGGACGCGATTCCCCCAGCTTGGTCGGCAATCGCGCAACTGTCGCAGGGATTGCCACAGCCCGAATTGCCTGCACTGACGACCGCGCGTACTTAGTGACATCATCCCCGGTCGTGGGCATGGACTCCGTGTTCGTCTACCGGCGCAGCGGTGGCTATGAGGCGGTCGCCCTCCCCACTGAGGGAATTGAAGGGATGATGGAATGCCGTGCCCAAGGGAATCAGCTACAGCGGGGAGCCTGTAGGGTCGCGCTCTACAATCTCTTCCCATCCCTTGATGATCGCGGGAATCTGGTACTCCTCGGTCCCGACACTGAGGTTCATGGGGTGATCATCGCTCCTGACACTGGCTGCTACGCACTCGTCCGGAACGCAACCAAGTACCGCCACACGCCAGTCGGCATTCGCGGCGATAGTGTGTTAGTCTTCCACAACGACTACTTGGAGAGGGAGGTCAACGGCCGCACCGTCACCTCCTATCGAGACCACGCCAACAAGGTGTCGATGCACCCGTTGCGCCGAGTCGGCGGAGAGCCGTGCGACGGGGTGCTACCACCTTTGTAGGCGCGCGCACCCCGCCACCCAACGCACGTCCACTCTTTGCCACAGGAGGAAGCCATTTGGGAGCGATTCGCTGTGCTCGCGAAACGGGCCGGGGATGCACACGAACGATGCGCCGAACTCCCGCCATTCCCACAGGGTTGTCGGCCATTTCAACACGGTGATCCCCGATTCGAGTCCATCGGCAAGAAGGGCAGATCGTGCAGTCCCCATTGAACTTACATGACTTCTTGCCTTGATTCGCGACACTTCCGTCCTGCCGGGCCGGCAAGGCGCGATGAAGGGCCAGTAGCAGCGCTACGGGTCCGAGGAGTAACGCAGAGCGCGGCCCCAACAATCCAACATGTAAAGTAAACATGACATGTTGTAAACTGTGATTTACAGCGTGACGAGGTGAGG
>CAZTOF010000018.1:0-2698 GCA_964615515.1 uncultured Gemmatimonadaceae bacterium | reverse complement strand
CTCCTCCTCCAGCCGGTCAAGCTGCCGCCGGATCGAATGAAACTCCCCATCCGTCGTCACCAGCCGGGGCCGATCCCCCAACGGCAGCGCCGACAGAAACCGGGTCACCAGTTCGTGCGTGTTCTGCCCCAGGGCGATGTGCCCGTCCGGATCGTCCAGGAGCCGCCGGTACCCGGCCCGCACCTCTTCCGCCACCTCGAAGGCGCGGCCCCACTTGTCGTCCACCGTCCCGGCCGCATCGAGCCACGCCTGCTGCTGCGCCGCGAAGGCCACATCCGGCCACGCCTGGTGGGAGTGCCCGGTGAGCAGCACCCGCTCCGCGACCCGGAAACGTCTGTAGTGCCGAGCGAACCGCGCCGGATCGAAGCCGGCCTTCGCCGACGCTTCGGCCTCCGCGCCCGTCGCCGCCGCCACCACCTCCGGCGAATCCCCGCCGACGTCCCTCACAGCTGCGCCCGGATCTCCCACAGGTCGGGAAAGGCGTGCGACCCCACCGTCGACGCCAGGTACGCGGCGCCCATCGTTCCCCCCGTCCCCCGCTTACTCCCGATGGTGCGCTCCACCATCTTCACATGCCGGTACCGCCATTCCTGGACCCCCTCGTCCAGGTCCACCATCCGCTCGCAGAAGTTTGCCAGCTCGGGGTCGGTGCGGTACACCCGGACCAGCGCCTCCTGCACGGCCGCGTCGGGTGCCAGCGGCTCGGTCACGTCCCGAGCCAGCACCCCGGCCGGGATCGCGCATCCCCGTGCCGCCAGAAACCCCATGAACCCGTCCCACAACGTCGGCTCCTCGAGCCTCCGCTCCAGGCGCCGCCGTTCCGCCGACCCTTCGGGAAACCGCTCGATCACGCTGTTACGCTTGCTTCCCAGCACGAACTCCAGCTCCCGGAACTGCGCCGACTGGAAGCCGCTCGCGGACTCCAGGCGGTCCCGGAACGACTCGAACTCGACCGGCGTCATGGTCTCCAGGATGTCGAGCTGGGCCACCAGCACCTTGAGCACCGTGAGCACCCGCTTCAGCGTCGCGGCCGCCCGGGCCCCGTCCCCGGCCACGAACAGCGCGCGGACCCGGTCCAGCTCGTGCAGCACCACCTTGAACCACAGCTCGTAGACCTGGTGAATCACGATGAACAGCGTCTCGTCGTGCTCCTCCGGGTCGGACAGGGGCGACTGCAGGGAGAGGAGTTCAGGGACCTTCAGGTAGTTCTGGTAGGTCACGAACTGGCGGTTTTCGGTCATCCGTCTCTTTCTCCCGCTTCCGGCCCGAAGGCCTCGGCCGCTTCCCCGAAGCGGGGCGTGTAGTTGTCCAGCGTCTCGTACGGCGAGGGCCACGGCAAGGGATACCCCAGCGCGTACGCGGCGTGCCGGGTCCAGTATGGATCCCAGAGGTGGGCGCGCGCCATGAGGCAGATGTCCGCACGCCCCGCGGCGATGATCCCGTTCACGTCCTCGAACGACGAGATGTTCCCCACCGCCATCGTCGCAATCCCCACCTCGTGGCGGATCCGGTCGGCGAAGGGCGTCTGGAACTGCCGGCCGTAGCGGGGCCGCTGGTAGGGCACCGTTTGGCCGGACGACACGTCCACCACGTCGCATCCGTGCGCCTTGAGGGCGTGCGCGATCGCCACGGCATCCTGGGGCTCGTTGCCGCCCGGCCACCAGTCCACCGCCGACAGCCGCACCGAGAGCGGCCGCTCGCCGGGCCACAGAGCGCGCACCGCCCGCACCACCCGGAGCGGAAAGCGCAGCCGGTTCTCCAAGCCGCCCCCGTACCGGTCGGTGCGAAGATTGGTCAGGGGGGACAGGAAGCTGGCCAGCAGGTAGCCGTGCGCCATGTGGATCTCGACCATGTCAAAGCCCGCGGCGACCGCCATCTCCGTCCCCCGCTCGAATTCGGCGACGAGCGCGTCCATGCCGGCCTCGTCCAGCTCCGCGGGCACCGGGCTGTGCTCGAAGAACCCGACCGGCGAAGCCGACACGATGGGCCAGCCGCCCTCGTCGAGGGGCTCGTTGGGACCCTCCCAGTCCAGGCGCGTGGACCCCTTCCGCCCCGCGTGGCCCAGCTGGATGCCGATCTTCGAGCTTGTGAAACGTTTCACAAACTCCACCAGGCGCCCCCACGCGCCGACATGTTCATCCAGGTAGATGCCCGCGCAACCCGGCGAGATGCGCCCGTCTCGCCCGATCGCGGTCATCTCGGCCATGACCAGCCCCGCCCCGCCGACCGCCCGCGACCCCAGGTTGACCAGGTGCCAGTCGTCGACCGTGCCGTCCACGGCGGAGTACTGGCACATGGCAGAAACGCCCACCCGGTTCGGGAGCACCACGTCGCGCAGCCGGAAGGGGGTGAAGAGGGGGGGTGGTGCGCTTCCCGCATCGTCCGGCTTCCGCACAACCCCAAGCGATGCCTCCAGCTCCGCGATGGTCACCCCCGCCTGCTCCTCCGCCTTTTCCGCCACCCACCGGTCCACCGCATCCACGAATGCCGGATCGCGCTCGCGCAGGTTCTCGTGCGAGATGTGCAGGCTGCGTGTCAGCAGCGAGAACCCGAACTGCACCGGCTCCAGGCGGAAGTACCGTTCCGTATCCTCGAACCACTGCAGGCTGGCCTGGGCCGCCCGCTGCAGCGACTCCACCGGAGGGCGGCGCTCCTCCTCGTAGTCGGCCAGGGCCTCGCCCAGGGGGCCGCCCCCCAC
>CAZTOF010000017.1:0-7679 GCA_964615515.1 uncultured Gemmatimonadaceae bacterium | reverse complement strand
GCTGAGGGTGGACCTGTCGCCCGAGCGACGTGCCCACTTCTCCGAGGCGTGCAGCAATGCCGCGGAGGAGCCGCTCGCAGATGCCGTCGAGCGGGTGGCCGAGACGCTCGGCCGGGGGCCTCACCTTGACTTCAATGCCTTTTTCGACGTGCTCAAGGCCGATATGTCCGGTCGTCACGCGAAGCTCACGGTCAAGCGCAAGAAGCTGTTGCAGACCGTGTTGGCCGAGCGGGACGAAGCGGCGGAGCCGGTGGTCAAGAAGGTCCACCGGCGAGGCACCGCGTCCGACCCGATCCGGGGGCTGTTCGAGTCTCGTGACGGCCCGAAGACTCGCGTCGTCGAGCACGAACCCGACACGGCGCTCCGGGACACCGAGCAGATCCCTCTGAAGGAACCGGACGGGATCGAGGGGTTCCTGCGGCGCGAGGTGCTTCCCTACGCCAAGGACGCGTGGTACGTGGCGAAGAGCGTGAAGACCGGCTACGAGATCAGCTTCAACCGGTACTTCCACAAGCCCGAGCCGATGAGGGCGCTCGATGACATCCGCGCCGAGATCGCAGCCGTCGAGCGCGAGGCGGAAGGACTACTGGGAGGATTGCCGGGGCGGGAACCGGTTCCCGTCTACCGGAAGACGCGCGTCTACGCCGACACATCCGTGATCGGCGGGTGCGAGGACGACGAGTTCCGGGAGCCGTCCCGGAGGCTGATGGACCGGTGTGCGCGGGGCGAGGTGACGCTGGTTCTGTCGGCGGTTACGCTTCAGGAGCTGGAACGTGCGCCCCAAGCCGTCCGGGATGTGCTTCGGGCCGTCGGGGCCGACAACTTGGAGGTGATCGCCATCACGGGCGAGATCAGGGAACTCGCGGACCGCTACGTCGAGAGCGGAGCGCTCGGCAAGGGCATGCGCGCCGATGCCCAGCACATCGCCGCCGCGACCCTGTCCGGCGTGGACGTGCTGGCAAGCTGGAACTTCCGACACATGGTGAATCTGAGCCGGATCCGGCAGTACGGCGACGTGAACCGCCGGATGGGGTATCTTCCGGTGGAGATCAGGAGCCCGAAGGAGCTTGAGAATGAAGACTGAGGCAGGAGAGAAGGCGTTCGACTGCGTGAAGTGGACGCGCAGCACCCGCGACCGCATCAGCGCGGAGATCCGGGACATGTCACAGGAGGAACTGGCGCGGTGGTTCGAGGACCGGCGGCCGGCGGATCCGTTTCTGGCGGAACTGTTCGATCGCCGCGAAGCGCCGGCGGGCGACCGAGGCTTGGCTCCGGTCGCCGGTGGACGTGGCGCGGCTCTCCCGTCCTGAGGTTTGGAGCCTGCCGACCGTGAACGCGTTGCAACCCTACCCGGCCTACAAGGACTCTGGAGTCGAATGGCTGGGCAAGGTCCCGGAGAATTGGGAGGTGTTGCCGGGGCGCACGTGTTTCTTGGAGAAATCGAACAACCTCAACATCGGCTTTCGTGAGAGGACCGTGTTGTCGCTCAGCTACGGTTCCATTGTAGTGAAACCCCCGAACAAACTTCATGGCCTCGTCCCGGCCTCCTTCGAGACGTACCAGATCGTCGATCCCTTCGATGTCGTGGTTCGTCCGACCGATCTCCAGAATGACCAGACCAGTTTGAGATTCGGCCTCAGCGGCTACCGCGGCATCATTACCAGTGCCTATATGTGCCTTCAGGCCCACAGAAGGTTAGCGCGGGAATACGCCTACCAGCTGCTACACGCTTACGACCTGATGAAAATCTTCTACGGACTCGGGTCAGGTCTCCGCCAAAATCTCAGTTGGGCAGATTTCAGGTACCTTCCCTGTTGCGTCCCTCCCTTGGACGAGCAACGGGCCATCGCCCGCTTCCTAGCCGACGCCGACCGTCGGATCCGGCGCTACATCCGGGCCAGGGAGCGGCTGATCGAGCTTCTGGAAGAGGAGAGGCGGGCGACCATCCACGAGGCCGTCACGGGCCGGATCGATGTGCGAACCGGCCAGCCATATCCGGCCTACAAGGACTCCGGGGTCGAGTGGCTGGGGGAGGTGCCGGAGCATTGGGAGGTGCGGCGCAATACTTGCCTGTTCCGGGAAAGAAACGAGACCGGGCTTGGGACACTCCCCGTTCTGGAGGTTTCCATTCGCGAGGGAGTCCGCATAAGGGACATGGACAATGGCCAGCGGAAACAGCAGATCCTGGACAGAAGCCAATACAAGCGCGCCCACGAAGGTGACATCGCGTACAACACGATGCGCATGTGGCAGGGTGCCGTAGGCGTAGTTCCTGAAGATGGCTTAGTAAGCCCAGCGTATGTCGTTGCGAATACAGTCGGATGCACCGAGCCTCGGTACTACGGATACCTGTTTCGCACACGAGCCTACCAACATGCGACCAAGCTGTTCTCGCGCGGTATCGTCTCGGATCGTGACCGACTCTACTGGGACGACTTCAAGCGTCTCGCGTCACCTGCTCCACCTCCGTCCGAGGAAACGGGCATCGTAGAGTTCCTCGACGATGCCGTCAGACGCATCCGAGCTGCGATATCGGCAACCCAACGCCAGATCGCCTTGCTCCGCGAGTACCGTACCCGCCTGATCGCCGATGTCGTAACTGGGAAGCTCGATGTCCGCGAGGCGGCGGCTAGGCTGCCGAGAGGCGAAAGGGACAATCCCCAAGCAGAGCGTGAGTCGGGGGATTTGGCGTCACGCCACTCGCGGTTGGAGGCCGAGACATGCCAACGGTGACCGGTTCTCAGAGTCAGAAAACCAAAGCCGAACCGGGCTCTCATGTTCCGCTTCGCGTCCACGCCCGCGCGCTTGCCGCCCTCGGCCGGGATTTGGTGACCGACGACGTAGTCGCCGTGATGGAACTGGTCAAGAATTCCTATGACGCGCTGGCGACGCGGGTTGACGTGCGCATTCATCCAGCAGGCGATTCGGCTGCGGATCATGGCTACATCGAAGTGGCCGATGACGGGCAGGGGATGGACTACGAAACGATCCGCGACGTGTGGTGCGTGATTGCCACACCAGCTAGGGCGGAACATCCCGTGGCACGCAGCGGGGCTCGGACCCGTTCGGTCACTGGAGAAAAGGGCCTTGGTCGGCTCGCGGCGGCACGGCTTGGCGACGAGATGGTCGTCCGGACGATGACTGCCCGAAGCTCGGCTCTAGAGTTTTCGCTGAACTGGAGCGACTTGTTCGGAGTTCGAAACATCGGCGACGCCGGAATCCGCTTGTCGCGGCTGCGGGACGTTGCACTCGGCGGTCGACCCGGAACCACGATCCGCATCCGTAACCTGCGGAGCAAGTGGGATCCGCAGAAGATTGAGGATTTGGCAGCGAACCTCGCCAGACTCGTGTCTCCGTTTGGAGCGGGCGACTTCGCCATCCGCCTTGAGGCTCCGGGCCGAGACGGAGCCGTCGACGTGCGGAGCATTCGGCTGCCGGAGTACATGTCCAAGCCCAAGTACCGAATCGCGGGTAAGGTCGATGCTGACGGGACGATTCACTGGTGCTACCGGTATCGGCCTATCAGTGGACCGGGTGGAAGAGAAGAAGCCAGGGTGGAGAAACGGGTCGGAAGGGACGGATCCGCGTGGCCCTGCGGTCCCTTCGAGTTCGAGATCAGGGCGTGGGATCTGTCGGCTGAGGACACCCGTGACATAGCCGAACACTACAGCGAGGCGCGGAGGCGAATCCGGGGTCTGATCCGGGAACACAAGGGTATTTCGGTCTACCGAGACGATGTCTTGGTGTTGCCCAAGTCTGAGCGTGCGCGGGATTGGCTCGGGCTTGACCTACGCCGCGTGAGCCGAGTGGGAACGCGTCTCAGCACGAGCCAGATAGTCGGTTATGTGCGCATAACGAGAGCGGGCAACCCGGACATCACCGACACCAGCGACAGGGAGCGCCTGATCGACAATCCGGCGTTTGCGGCGTTCCGCGACACCCTTCTGCGTGTAGCGGCTATACTTGAGAACGAGCGTGACCGCGACCGGGCAGAAACAGGGAAGCCCAAGTCGGCCAAGGATCTGTTCGAGGACGTCACCGCAGCACCATTGATATCGCAGATGGAAGCGCTCCAAGAGGAGGGAGGGAATGTCGAGGATGCCATTTCGGTGACCCGCACGTTTGCGGGCAAGTTGGAGCGGGCGCGGACCGACATCGAGCGGCGGTTCGGGTACTACAATCGGCTAGCGGTCGTGGGCACAATCGCCCTGATCATCATCCATGAGATACGGAACCATACCACCGTGATCGGTCGCGGTCTCAGGAAGGCTGCCGAGGCCGCCGAGAAAATCGGGGACAAGGCCATGGGGCGTGCTGTGGACCTAGCGGACGGGTCGGCCAGCGCGCTTGAGGGACTCGCCGACCGGTTCGCCCCGTTGGCACGTCGTGGCTATAAGACGGGACGGCGGACCTCAGTCTTGGAGGAGGCCATCGACCGTTGTTGCGAGATGCTGGCTCCAGAGCTGCGGTCCCGGGTTGTCGCTGTCGAGAAGCCCACCGGCATCAAGACTCGTGTACGGATCGACCCCGGCGAACTCGACTCGGTAATCCTGAACTTGATGACCAATTCGCTGTACTGGATGTTGGGACGTAAACGCGGACGGCGGCTACGCTTCCGGGTGGCGCCGGGACCGATTGCTGGACGCGTCACGGTCTCGGTGGACGATACTGGACAGGGGATCGATGCCCAAGATCGTGAACTGGTGTTCCGACCGGGTTGGACCCGAAAACCGGGAGGCATTGGAATGGGACTCGTGGTTGCGTCAGAAATGGTCGAGGACCGTGGCGGCAGGATGCGGACCAGCATTCCCGGCGAATTGGGTGGAGCGACGTTCGAGTTCGACTTACCCTTGGTCGATGTTGGCGATTCGGGAGACAAGCCGTGAGTGCAGCGCTCCGGGTGCTCGTGATCGACGACGAGGAAGGGGTGCGGACGGCACTCCAAAGCGAACTTGTGGAGCGGGAAGCGTCGCTTGAAGGCGGACTCGAATGGAAGGTTCGAACTCAGGGATTCGACAACGTTGAGGCCGCCCTAGTCCGTTTTCGGCCCGACATGGTGGTCTTGGATCTGATTGAGGGTAAGATCCCCAACGAGATCGACTCCGGGAATCGCTCGTTCGAGCAGATAAGAAACACTTGGTTCTGCCCGGTCGTCGTCTACACGGGCTTCGCCCCGCGTAGGGGCTTCGAAGAGCATGCCCAAGTCGCCCAAGTCACCAAAGGCAGGGATTCGGAAGCCCAGGTCCTTGCCAAACTCAGAGAATTCGTGCCGGTCGCCAACATGATTCGATCGGTGCACCAAGACTTCGACGGGCGCATTCGTGAGGCTCTGCGGGACTCAGTGGACGCTCTGGGCAGCCAGATCCAACGGCGTGATGAGTCGCAGGCCGCAGTTCTTTCCCGCGCCGTTCGCAGACAGGTCGCCGCCCGGGTCGATCTTGCCGCCTCTGCAAAGACCACCCTCCGAGCTTGGGAACGTTTCCTTGTTCCCCCGTTGGGGGGCGACCTGCTCACGGCGGACCTGCTGAGGCGCAGGCATGCTGATTGGAACGATCCCGAAGCATTCTGCATCGTGCTCACCCCATCTTGCGACTTGGTGGGGAGCGAGAACCGAACCCCCAAGGTGGAGCGGGTCCTCGTGGCCTGGTGCGAACCACTGCGGAAACTCGGCAAGATGGAGTTGAACGCGGGACGGCCTCTGACTCCGAATCAGAGGAACTATCTGCGGCCTGTCCTTACGGTGGGAGTGCTCGGCAAACATCTCGTGGTCCCCGAGTTCCGGGGCCATGTACCCCTTATGGCCGCCAATCTCAAATCCTTGGAACTCGTCGAGTGGAACCGGATCGATCTCCTGCTTGACGGAGCAGAAAAGACCACGCCGGAGCCGGAGCTTCTGCGCGTAGCCTCCACGGACAGCCCCTTCAGGGAGACGGTGGCTTGGGCGTATCTGGGCGTAACGGGCCGCCCGGGAGTGCCCGAGACCGACATTGATCGATGGCTCGACAACATCTCGGAGCACCTTGAGTCGAGCGAGTCGAAATGAGGGCGATCGACCTCTTCTGCGGTGCCGGGGGACTCACGCTCGGCCTGAGGCGCGCTGGCTGGGACGTGGTCGTCGGCATCGACGTAGACGAGGCCGTGGGCAAGACCTATCGGCACAACAATCCCAAGACCGGGTTTCTGGCAGCCGACCTGCGATCCGTGAACGAAGAGGATATCCTTTCGTTGGCGGGCAATACCCCTCGCCCTGAACTGCTCCTCGCCGGATGCGCCCCCTGCCAGCCCTTCTCCAAACAGCGGCGACGGAGTGGCCTCGCCCGATGTTCCGACGGTACACTTCTCGGCCAGTTTGCTCGCCTCGTTGTTGCACTACGGCCCGGTGCGGTGCTGATGGAGAACGTCCCCGGCATCACAGCCGTTCCGGGATTTAGTTCCTTTCGGCGCTTTCTCAGGATCCTCCGCGATTGCGGGTACGGCTACGAGCACTGCGTCCTCAACGCCCGCGATTTCGAGGTCCCGCAGCATCGCCGTAGGTGCGTGCTGTTGGCCGTGCGCGGGGCGGAGGCGAGGTTGCCGACACCGATCACTCGCGAGCCCGATCAAGGTGGCGTGACCGTACGTGCCAGCATCGGACGGTTCCCACCAATAGCGGCGGGCGAAGCTCACAGTTGCATCCCGAATCACGTCGCTGCGGGCTTGTCGCCGCTCAACCTAGAGAGAATACGGGCCACGCCCGCGGACGGCGGCAGCCGACGGGACTGGCCGGAACGGCTGACGCTGGACTGCCACCGCCGCACTCTCGGGTTTAGCGATGTATACGGACGAATGTGGTGGGACCGCGTGGCCCCCACGCTCACCAGCCGGTGCAATAGCCTCTCGAACGGTAGGTTCGGCCATCCAGAGCAGGACCGAGCCATCAGCCTGCGGGAAGCGGCCGCGCTCCAGACGTTTCCCGACGACTACGAGTTCTTCGGTACGAGGAACCGAATCGCCGGGTGGATCGGTAACGCCGTGCCGGTATCGTTCGCCGAGGCGCTGGGAACGGCGGCCATAAAGGCCGCTGCCTGACGCTTGCCGGATCAAGTCGGCAGCAAGCCGACGGTCGAGCCCGCACCGTCCCCCGACCGCAGCGCAAACATGGCCCGCATCGGCGCGAAGGACACGAGACCGGAGCTTGCCGTGCGGCAACTCCTCCATCGGTTGGGTTACCGCTACCGCCTTCACCGGCAAGACCTTCCCGGACGGCCCGACATCTGCTTCGTTGGTCGCAGAAAGGTGATCTTCGTTCACGGCTGTTTCTGGCACCGGCACGAAGGGTGTCGCCGAACGACCACCCCGAAGACACGCACTTCCTTCTGGAACGACAAGTTCGAGAGAAACATCGCGCGCGACCGAGTGAACCTGTCAGATCTTGGAAGGCTCGGCTGGGAAGCACTGGTGGTCTGGGAGTGCGAGACGATTGACCTCGAAGCGCTCGCGCCACGCCTCGTACGGTTCCTCGATGGCGAATCGCGGAGATGACATTACGTTGGAGTCCATGACCACAGACACGTCCGAACGGGGTCTCGAACGCCTCATCTGCGAGGTTCTGACCGGCGACCCCTGCGATCCGCCGCCGGGCGGCACGGTCGGCGAGCCCGCCCCCGGCTACGGCGGCGTCGGCTGGTCCCCCGGCAACG
>CAZTOF010000016.1:0-5014 GCA_964615515.1 uncultured Gemmatimonadaceae bacterium | reverse complement strand
GCGCAAGTTCGCCTCCGACCTGATGGACCAGCCGTTGAAGGTGCTCTGCCAACTCGGCGGCTGGAAGACGGCCAAGACGGTGCTTCGGTGCTATCAGAGGGCCGACGAGGGACAGCTTCGGAAGGCTCTGGAAGACCGCCGCCGGGCTCGCGGCTGAGATCGAGACCGGCGGGAATCATTCAGCGGGAAATCGGGCTGTCGAACATGCAACCACCATCACCGCAACAAGATGCGAAACTTCAACAACATGTCGGCCCGGCGCCTCCCCGCTCTTGGTGCTCGCGCGGATTCATCCACGGACTCCTGATTGTGGTGTAGTGTATACTTTACCTGACATAATGTAATGTTGTCATTACATTGCGGACGCAAGAGGAAAGCGGGCCGGCACGGATGATCGCCACTCGAACCGCCGCCCGGCCTCCGCGCCCCGGCCTGCTTCCCCGCACCGCCGTCCTCATCCCCGCGCTGAACGAGGAGCAGGCCCTACCCGCCGTCCTCGATCTGCTCCCCGTCGACCGTCTTCACTCGGTAGTCGTCGCCGACAACGGATCCACCGACAGCACGGCTGCCATCGCGCGCGCCGCCGGTGCGGTCGTCGTCCGGGAACCGCGGCGCGGCTACGGCTCCGCCTGCCTGGCCGGCATCCGGCACCTGTCGGCCCTCTCCACCCCGCCCGCGGCCATCGTCTTCCTGGACGCCGACCACCCCGAAAACGCCGAGCGGCTCCCCGTCGTCCTCGACCCCCTCGCCCGGGGCGCCGACCTCGCGCTCGGCGTACGGGTGGGACCCGGTGGCGGCACCGGCAACCGGCACGCCCACGCCCGCTGGGGCAACCGGGTCGTCCTCGCCGCGACCCGCCTGCTCTTCGGCCGCCCGTTCCGGGACCTGGCGCCGTTTCGCGCCATCCGCGCGGACGCGCTCGAACGGCTCGCCATGGACGACCGCGACTGGGGCTGGACGCTCCAGATGCAGCTGCGCGCGGTGCGCCACGGTCTCGTGATCGTGGAGGTCGATGCGCCCCACCTTCCCCGCAGCGGGGGCCGCTCCAAGATCTCCGGACGCCTGGGGATGTCGCTGCGCGTGGGGGCGAAGATGTTCTACACGCTGGCGCGGGAACGTCTGCGCTCCGTCAGAACAGCTCCCACTTGCTGAAATACTGGAACACGAGCGAGGTCCCCGACGTGACGTTTCTGCCCCCCATCGCGAAGCGCACGCCCGCCTGCACCTGTCCGGCACCGACATCGTACAGAAGTGACGGCACCAGCTGCACCAGGTCACGCTCGAAACCCTGGCTCGGAGCGCCCTCGGCGCTGGCCGCGGCCCCGTTGTACCCGTCGACGGCCAGCTTGTATCCCACCCGGCCCGTCTGTCCTCCGATCTGCGCGTAGTAGAACAACTCGTTCCCGAACTCCCTCTCCGACTCGGCGTTGTCTTCACGCCACCGGTAGCCCACCCACCCGGAGGCGTAGAGGGCGAACGGCCAGAACGATTGACCCAGTTCGGCCATCACCTCCCAGTCGCGCTGTCCGTCCCCGAGAGGGACCTCGTCGGCACCCACGTCTTCGAAATCGCCGACGGGGATCTTGACCCCGGCCCGGACGGCGAAGGGCAATGCCGAGTCCAGCCACTTCAGGGGCGCGGCCCGCACCCAGAGCCGGGCGTCGCCGAGCCCGGTGGACGACCGCTCCCCCGCCGCATCGTCGTAGCGGAGCCGGTGGAAGGAAACCTGAGCCCAGAGGTCCACCCCTCGGGTGAGACCCAGGGCCGAGGTCAGGAACGACGAGGTCGTAACGGCGTGACCCTCGGCGGACAGCGCCTCGGAATCGCCTTCGGTCCCGAAGCGTTCCTGCGTATCGTGATGGTAGACGGCCAGTGCGCTCCATCCCCTGCCGGGGTCCTCGACCCACTGGCCGCGCGCGCCGTCGATGCTGCCGAGGAGCACCGCCCCGGCGACCGCCAGCGACTTCGCGCAGTCCGCAACCCTTCGGACACAACCCGGGGGACCGCCGGATCCATTGCTATTCACTCTACGATGCTCCTGTCCAGGTGGAACGCGGCCCACGACCGTCAGACCTGGCGCGGGCCTCCGTCATGATCTCAAAGTGCCTGCCCGGGGGTACCGCCGGCGGGACCGGACCAGCGCCTTGCGGCAAACGCCTCGCCGCGTGGCGCCTTCTATCTTACACACTTGTGGCGTGCGGCGGTTCCCGGAGCGGCACCTTCGCGGCTCCCGGCCGGGGTCGCCGTCGTCCCGGTGGGCACTGCCGCGTCCCGTGAAACACCGGGCGAGGGGGTGGCGTAGGGCCGATGGGCAATGTGCTGAAGCCGGAATCAATGAAGGAGCCTCCCGATGTCGTTCCACCCGCCACCGACCGGCCCTGCGCTCTGTGCGCTCTTGGCCGGGATCCTGGCGCTCACGGACGAATCGTCCGCCCAGGTCATGCCGCAACGGAACAGCCTGACGCTGAGCGCGGCCATCGCGGAAGCCGGCCGCAGCCCGTTTCATGCCCGGGATCCCGTGAATCTCTCGATGGATGCCCGGCCTACGCCGGAAGCCGATCCTGCGGCGCCACTTGGAGAGGGAACCCGGACCCCGGGCCGGTTCCACGAGACCGGCGAAGCTCTCCAGGCGGCCTCGGATCGTGCGGCCGGTACTTTTTCGCTGGTCTTGTCTACAGCTTTGGGGGTGGTGGCGAGCGACCTCCTGGCCTCTCGCGTCTTCTCATATGACACCCATCTGATCCCTTTCAGCACCCTGTCGGTTTCCGTGGCGGCGTTGGCCGCGACGGGCCTAGGGGGGGCACATCCCGGGTGGGCGCTCCTCGGCTCGTCGCTGGGGTTCGCGACCGGCATTGGCGCGGGCTATCTCGTTGGCCACGCGCTGGACGACGCTCTCGGCATGGGCGTGCTCCTGCCGGCGTTCGCAACGTACTACGTAGTGCGCGTGGCCGTTGCCGTGGCAACCGTCAAGCTGGCCGGGAGGGAGGGCCGATCGGAGAGGTGATATGGAGCGGCCCATGAATTCCTTCTCCTTTCCACCGATCGCCCTGCCGGTCTGTGTGCTCGCGGCCGCGTCCATGGGGCTCCCTGGCGAAGCGTCGGGCCAATCCGGGTCGCAGCTGAACGGCCCCGCTCTGAGCGCGGCCATCGCGGAAGCCGGCCGCAGCCCGTTTCATGCTCGTCATGGTGCGAGTGTTCCGGTCTCTTCACTAGCGGAGCCCGCGGCCCGTCCATTCCGGGACGGAGTTGAGTCCCGAAGCGTCGGCCGGCAGGTGGAAGAAGGGTTGTCCCCTGGCGATACGCATAGCGGGGCAGTCTTTCTGGCAGCGGCCATCGCGGCGCCGGTGGCAAACACCGCTGCCCTGGGCCTCGCATTCGGCGGTGCCTATGCGGAAGGGACGCCCAAGTGGGCTTATGCCGCAATTGCCGGAGGCGCCGCCGTCTCGCTCCTCGGACCGCCGGTCGGAGCAAAGCTGGTGGGGGGACACTTTGGTGGTGCCATGATGGGGTCGGCAGTAGGAACCGTCCTGGGCCTCCTGGCATTGCACGGGGTGGGAGACGAAGGTTTCGCCTTCTCTCTCTCTCTCTCTACTCACTCCTGCAAGCCGGTGCCACAACCTTGTTCGAGAACCTTGCTCGAGCGCAGGGAGCGGAAGAAACCGAAGGGTGAACGCTGGTGAATACCGGCCGAGTCGCTGTTCGTCGGCCGTGTATGTCCCCAGGCTATCCGACCCCCAGCGCGATCACCCTTCCCCCACGGTCCTCGAGGTCCGCCGCCATCGCCGGGTGGCAGGTGAAGAGGAAGACCTGGCGACGTTCCGCCACCCGCTCCAGCAGCTCGAAGGCCCGGTCGCGGCGCGAGGCGTCCCAGTTGACCAGGGCCTCGTCCATGAAGAGCGGGAGGCGTTCGCCGCCCGAGTCCAGGTGGTCGATGATCGCGAGGCGGAGCGCCAGGTAGACCTGCTCCATGGTGCCCTGCGAGAGGGGCCTGCCCACCCTCCGCGGCTCCGGGGCCGCCGGGCCGCGCAGGTAGAAGGACGCGTCTCCCGGCTCGCCGAGCTGGATTCCGTCGTAGCGGCCCCGGGTTAGGTGGCGCAGGTGCCCTCCGGCCCGGAGCAGGAGGTCGGGCTGGTGTTCGTCGCGGAAGCGGCGGTCCGCGACGCGCACGAGACGCGCGAGCACGAAGGCCCGGTCCCGGCGTTCCCGCACATCACGGATCCGCTGCTTGACCGCCTCGATGCGCCCCTCGATGCGATCCACCGTATCGCCCTCCTGGAGGTGGCGGATCTCGGAGTCCAGGCTGCCGATCGAGCCCTGTAGCTCCTCGGCCCGGCCGGTCATTCCATCGATCCGGGCGTCCGCCTCCTCCAGGCGCCCGGGGAGAGAATCCCAGTCCTCCCCGTCCTCCTCCGCCTCGCGGATCCGGCCCTCGACCTCGGCGAGCACGGGGTGTCCCCGCTCGAGCTCCACCCTGAGCTGGTTGGCTCGGTGCAGGGCGTCGAGCCGCCGCCGGGCCACCTTCGCCCCGCGCACGGCATCGCCGTCCCCCAGGCCGAGGAGCCGCTCCTCGAAGGCGGCCAGCCGGCCCGCGGCCAAGGTCGCGTCCAGCTCCCGTCCCTTGATCCGGCCGCGTTTCCGCAGGTCGGCCAACAGCTCCACCATGCGCTCGATCGCCGTAACGAGGTCGTACCCGGGGGCTTCAAGCAGAGAAGCCTGAACCGGGAGACCGCGCAGACTCTGAACGACAGCGCGCCGCGCGACCTCCTCGCTCTCCTCGAGTCCCCGGAGTTCCATCCGCCTGCCCTTCTCCGCGGCCGCGAACGCTCTCCTGTACCTCCGCGCGTGGCGTACCGTGTCGAGCCACAGGATCAGGGTGAACAACCCCAGAAGGGCGAGGCCGAGGCCAGCCAGAAAGACGATCTCCGGACTCACCTCGACCGCGGGGGCAGGGCGCAGAAGGTCCGGGAACCACCGCCCCACCACCGCCGCCGCACCTCCGGCCACGACCCCCGCC
>CAZTOF010000015.1:0-2296 GCA_964615515.1 uncultured Gemmatimonadaceae bacterium | reverse complement strand
CCCGGGCGGTGGACTACGTGGGGGCCGGTACGGTCGAGTTCCTCTACGAGGACGGCGAGTTCTTCTTTCTGGAGATGAACACGCGCCTGCAGGTGGAGCACCCGGTCACCGAGATGGTCACGGGCGTCGATCTGGTGGAGTGGCAGTTCCGGGTCGCCTCGGGGGAGCCGTTGCCCCTGCGGCAACCCGAGATCCCGCTCCGCGGGCACGCGATCGAGTGCCGGATCACCAGCGAGTCCCCGTTCGACGGCTTTCTGCCGGCGACGGGCGTCGTCGGCGCATTGGAGGTCCCCGGCGGTCCGGGCGTCCGCTGGGACGGGGGAATCGCCCCGGGCACCGGAATCGGCCTGCACTACGACCCGCTGGTCGGCAAGCTGATCGTACACGGCGCCGACCGGCAGGTGGCGGCGCGGCGCATGCGGCGTGCGTTGGGCGAGCTCGGGATCGGTGGGGTGTCGACCAGCGCTCCCCTGCTCAGCCGGATCATGGAGGAGCCCGACTTCCTGGCCGGACGGCTCTCCACCGCCTATCTGGCGGAGCACCCGGAGCTGTTCGGCGCGGACCCTCCGGCCCCGGACCGGGAGGCGCTGGTGGTCGCAGCCGCTCTCCTGGAGCACGAAAGGCGGAGGGGTCGTGCGGCCGCGCGTATCGGCCGGGGCCGCCGGCCGCTTTCGCGGTGGGTCCGTCATGCCGGTTCACCAACGCCTCCCCCGCTCGACGGGCGCAGATGAATTCGCCGAACCGGGCCCCGCCGGAGGGAGCGAGGTACGCAGTCTTCCTGCTCGGGGACCGGCACGAGGTGGAAATCGGTCCGGACGGCCGGGTCGTCGTGGACGGTCGCGCGCACGATGCCTCGCTGGCCGCAACGAGCCCGCCGCACGGCCATTCCCTTCTTCTGGACGGCGCCTCCTTCCCGCTCCTCGCCCGCGGTGGCCGCGGGGGAACCTGGGAGCTGGAACTCGATGGCCGGAGCTTCGCCGCCGAGGTTCTGGATGCGCGAACGGCCAGGGTGCGGGAGCTGTCCGCGGCGGTGGGGGGGCGGGCGGAGATCGCGGCCCTCGAGGCACCCATGCCGGGCCTTGTGGTGAGGGTCGCCGTGGGCGAGGGGGACGCGGTGGAAGAGGGTGACACGGTGCTGATCGTGGAGGCGATGAAGATGGAGAACGAGCTGCGCGCCACCGGGGCGGCCAGGGTCGCGAGGGTGTTGGCGGAGCCGGGTGAAGCGGTGGAGAAGGGCCAGGTCCTGGTCGAGTTCGCGGAGCTGGAGACACCGTGAGCCGGGAAGACGCGGACGCCTTCTTCGACGCGCTGCCGGAGGGCTTCCGGGGCGCGGAGGACCTGGGTGCGCCGGGGAGCTTCCCCTTCACCCGGGGCGTCTACCGGTCCATGTACCGGGGACGGCGCTGGACCATGCGACAGTACGCCGGATTCGGCACCGCCGGGGAGACCAACGCCCGCTACCGTTTCCTCCTGGACCGCGGAACGACCGGCCTTTCCGTCGCCTTCGACCTCCCCACCCAGATGGGCTACGATTCCGACGCCGCGATGGCCGCCGGCGAGGTGGGCCGCGCGGGCGTCGCGATCGATTCCATCGCGGACATGCGCGCGCTCTTCCGGGACATCGACCTGGGCTCGGTCTCGTGCTCCATGACCATCAACGCGACCGCGCCGATCCTGCTCGCCCTCCACACCGCCGTGGCCGACGAGACCGGGGTGTCCCGGGACCGTCTGCGGGGGACCGTCCAGAACGACGTTCTCAAGGAGTACGTCGCACGCGGCACCTACATCTACCCGGTCCGGCCCTCGCTGCGCCTGGTGAGCGACCTGATGAGCTTCTGCGCGGCCGAACTGCCCCGCTGGAACACCATCTCGGTCTCCGGCTACCACATCCGCGAGGCCGGCTCCACCGCCGCCCAGGAGGTCGCCTTCACCCTGTCCAACGGCGTTGAGTACGTGCGCCGCGCGCTGGCCGCCGGCCTGGCGCTGGAGGATTTCGCACCGCGCATCTCGTTCTTCTTCGCCGCCCACAACGACCTCTTCGAGGAGGTGGCCAAGTTCCGCGCGGCCCGGCGCATCTGGGCACGCGTCATGAAGGAGCGCTTCGGCGGCTCCGACCGGTCCTGCCGGCTTCGCTTCCACACGCAGACGGGCGGCTCCACCCTGACCGCCCAGCAGCCGCTGAACAACGTGGTGCGGGTCACCGTCCAGGCGCTGGCGGGCGTGCTGGGCGGTCAGGGTGGAGCCGCCCGTCTGCGTGTGGAAGCGAAGCCGGCAGGACCGGTCGGAGCCGCCGAAG
>CAZTOF010000014.1:0-6410 GCA_964615515.1 uncultured Gemmatimonadaceae bacterium | reverse complement strand
TACCCCTTTCGGACTCGAAATGCCGCTCTTCCGCCCCCCGGACCGGCCATTTCCGGTCTCGCACCTGCCCGGCGGGTTGCAAAACGCCGCTCAGCCCCCCATCCTACCCTCCGACCCGGAGTTTCATGAATAATGCGGGCTCCAAGCTGGCCAGCCCAAGGAACTTCACCAACCATTTCGTCGCGCGATCCGTGCTGCGCGACTACTGGTCCCGACTGGCTGAACAGGTTCGGGAATTGGACACGGGTCGGTAGCTTTGCGCCCCAAGGAAATCCTTCACGGCTACTCAATCGTCCGCGTCACGTTGGACGATCATCGGTACGACACCGTTCCCGTGGGCGTTGTCGCATGGGACACACGGAACGCGTGGTACGGGTGGCGGTGCTGGAACAGAACGAGCGGGTGCGTGGCGTCGACGCTATCACCCGGACGCTCATGAAGATCGCCAGGAATCAAATCCGGCGCTGGGCTGACGCTCGCCGCGTCCCGTATGAGCCCACGCCAGTCGAGCCGACGGACGCGGCCTTCTGGCGGGCGGTCTCCGAGATCCTCACCACCGGTGTGCGACTCGACCTCCCCAGACGATGGACCCGATGGATGAACCCGAAGCGGAAATCGAATCCCTCTTCGAGGCGGTTTGCCAGGTGGACAGACCGTGCGGCTGAGCCGAAAGCCTCCCATTTTGCTTTCGCGCCCGGGAGACCCGTTCCTCCCCTCTCGGCCAACGCCATTGACCCGGAGCCCGTTATGCGGAAAAACGTAGAGCGGAAGACCAAGCCGATTCGGACCATTCGACACACCGAGAGCGGCCATTCGGTCGATCGTGCGGAGTTGCTTCGGAGCGAGCGAGTTCGGAAGATCATTTCCGAGGTCGCGGTCAAACTGAAGATCTCCCGGACGGTGGGGTCTCGGGGCTCGAGCTCGAAAACAACTTGGTAGTGCGGCCGCGGCAGCCCTCGTGATCAGCCTTGCGGAAGCCGTGATCGCGTCCTCTGGAATCGGTGATTGCTATGGCCGGAATCGGCGGAAGCGTCGCATCGCCGCGAGCTTTTGAGTCCGGAAGTGGTGCCATCTGCGGTTATCGGCGGCATCAGCGGTCCGCGAGCCGGGCACGAAGTGGCGCCCATCGGGCCCCACGCATCGAACCCCAGATGCCGGAGGGCAACAAGTGACAGAGCGACCCTGGAGATTCCCGGAAGGGGAACCGTCGAACAAGAGCATTCTCGCCGCCCTCGTCCTCGCACGGAAGGACGCAATGCGAAGGGTAGCGGAATACGAAGCCCGGGAAGCGGCGAAGGAAGCGGCGGAAGCGGGGGACGGCGACGGTGAAGCGCAGTCGACTCAACCCGCAGCCGAAGGAGAGCTGCTGTAACCTGCGGACAGGTCAGGAGGCGGCGCCGTGGCTAACCCCGAGACCGCTTACGCCTTCGAAAATGACAACTATAGTTGGCTTTTTGGAAAGTGCAGATTACATTTCGGTATCCCCGCCGGACCAGCAATACCACCCCCCACCCAGACCCCAATGGCCAGCGCCGAACACCTCAAGGCCCTGCTGAGGTCGCACCTGGAAGGCGACGACGACCGGTTCATATCGGTCGCCATGCAGGTCGCCGCGCACGAAGCGAGGCTGGGCCACGGCAAGCTGGCCACCGATCTGCGCGACATCATCGATCAGGCGAAGGAACGCCGCGACGCGAACACCCCGGTCCCGATCGGCCGACCTCGCGGCGAGTTGGCCAACCTGCTCGAAGCTTCCTACCCAAAAGCGCGGTTGGGAGACATGATCCTCGGCGAGACCCTCGCGGGTCGAATCACACGAGTAATTCGTGAGCAGCGCCACGCCGGTCGAATCCTCGATCACGGCCTTTCTCCGAGACGGAAGCTCTTGTTTGTCGGCCCGCCAGGAACCGGGAAAACACTCACCGCGTCGGTCCTGGCAGGCGAACTCGGCCTCCCCCTGCTTCAGGTCCGACTCGACGGTCTCATCACGCGATTCATGGGCGAGACCGCGGCCAAGCTGAGGCAGATCTTCGACGCCACCGACCGGACCAGGGGTGTCTACTTCTTCGACGAGTTCGACGCGATCGGCTCGGAACGCGCAATCGCCAACGACGTGGGTGAGATCCGGCGGGTGCTGAACAGCTTCCTCCAGATGATCGAGCAGGACCGCTCCCACAGCATGGTGATGGCGGCGACCAACCACCCCGGCATACTCGACCGCGCCCTCTTTCGCCGGTTTGACGACATCCTTCACTTCGAACTGCCTGACGAGTCGCAGATCGCCGAGCTGCTGAAGATGCGGCTTGCCAGGACGGCGGATCGGTCGATCGCGTGGAGTGACCTCGCGAGCCGGGCCATCGGGCTGAGCTACGCGGAGGTGGCGCGGGCCGCGGACGACGTGATCAAGGATGCGCTGGTTTCTGGCCGTGCCCGGGTCCGACAGGAGGAGATCGGCGCGATGTTTGAGGAATTGAAGTCGATTGGCCAGCGGTTTGGCGAGCGACGGGCCTCCTAGCCACCCGACGATCTTGACATGGCGAACTGCGGCGAGCGGAAGGATTCACACTTCATGCTGGAAGGCGTCACTCAGACTGAAGCACACGGCTTCTTTCAGCACGGTGGTTCGGTCGTGGACGCCCTCAGGCCGGGTTCGGTCCAAGAGTCCGTAAGCCGAGACGCGGGAGTGCGACCGGCGCTTAGGGCGTATCTGGACCACCAGCAGTTGGCTTCCCCAGACACGACACTGATTGAGGAACCGGGGCTTTGCCAAGGGTTGGCCCGTATCGACCTCGCGACGGTTGACGGTGTGCTCCATGGCTACGAAATCAAGTCGAATCGGGACCGATTGAGTCGATTGGCTTCCCAAGCTGAATCGTACAGTCGCGTCTTCGACCGCGTAACCCTTGTTGTTGGCACCAAGCACCTCAAGGCTGCGCTCCAGCTCGTTCCCCGGTGGTGGGGTGTGCTCCTGGTTCGCGGCGGTATCGAGGGAGTCCTGCTCGATCCGTTCCGTCCTGCCGCTGAGAATCCCGGCCAGGATCCGCGTGCGCTGGTCGAGCTGCTTTGGCGCGACGAGGCCCTGGAGCTACTTGCGCTCCACAACGCCGCGGCGGGTGTACGAAGCAAACCGAGACCAGCGGTGTGGGACCGGGTGTGCGAGGTACTCGATCTGACTCAGATCCGGTCAGCGGTGCGGTATCGGCTCAGGACCCGGGCAGAGACTTCAACGTTCGCGTGACTTCGGTGACGTGATGCGCGGTTCCGATTCGTCGCCACGCCTCTGGTGACCCCAGGCGCGTAGGTGATTCCGCACGGGTAGTCCAGCTCGTCAGGAAGGGGGGGCTATTTTCGCCTTCCGGCAGCTCCAGCTGCTCCTCCAGGGGAATCCATGCACCGACGTGTCCGGGTATAGGTTGTTGATCGAACCCCACTGGGTTCCACTGCGCCGAAACCCCTTTACCCAGAGCTTGGCGCGCGCATCGAACCGGCCCTCGGAGAAGATCAGCAGCCCGCGCTGCGGATCGCGGCGCTCGCGGTAGCGCCTCGTCAGGAAGGTGTCGAAACGCTTGCAGACCTGCTCGGTGGCGGCCTCGACGGCGTGCCCCCCGTAGAGCTCCGAGTCCTTTTCGATAGCCGCGGCGTAGAGTCTCAAACCGCCGTGGCCGTCGGTCGCGGTGATTGCGGCGACCACGTCGTCCAGGATCGACTGTCTCTGTTCCTCGCTTACGCCACGCCAGAACCCTCGCCCCGCCCGGATCGCCGATGCGTGAAACGGGATTGGTGGACGGATTGCCCCACCCAGCGGTAGGTTAGCAGGCATGCGACCGGCGCGGTTGCCTTAGCGACCCGACTGAACGGTTGCCTCGGGGCGGCGGTTCTCTCAATCGGTGAGAGGCCGCCGCCCCTCGCCACGTAAGGACGGTCGTCAGCGCTCGATCACCGATCGCCGTCATCGGCTCCCGTGCCCTTTCGCTGGCACCGGCCGATGGACCCGATGGATGAACCCGAGGCGGGAATCGAATCCCTCTTCGAAGCAGTTTGCCAGGTGACCGGACCGCTCGGCGGAAAGCCAACCAGGCTTGGAAGCCAGAAGAGCGCTGACGAGGACGTTGGTACCGAACAACTATCCGGTCATCGATCATCGAGAATCGATCGCAAGATCTCCGGGGTCAGGCTGCGTTCCCGCGCGCTGCGGCTGATCTCCTCCATGATTTCGCGGAGCGATTGGCTGCTTCGGGTAGCTTCGCGTAGCCGGAGGTTGACGAGGAGATCCAGCTTCCCCCGATCGCGATCCGAAGCTGTCCGGTAGGCCTGCGCCACATCAGCATCCACGGCAACGGTGGTTTTATCCATCGGTCCTTTCTTCCTTCCTCAGGTTCCGCCACGACCGGTCCTGATCGTTCGCGGCAGTGCCGGCCACATGTTCCAGAACCGATTCGCGGAGGCAATCCTCGTGCGCTAGCAGGTTCCCGATCTCCCAGTCAAGCACGGCGGGAGCGGCATCGCGGACACATCCACGGATCCGGGTTCCGGCGCGCTGATGCTCATAGTGGTCCGAGTACTCGGAGAATGAGAGGGAGCGATGGGCCATGCCGTTATCCACAGGCTATTCCCGACTGCCCGCTCCCCTTCGCGGACTGCCCGGAGTTCCTGAGGAGCTTGCCACCCAGCGCGGGTGCCAGCCTGTAGCCACCCAGTTTGACCCCCACTTCGGCGAGCTGTTTCGCGGCCTGCCGGCTACGGTCGATCGCGGTTCGGTCGATCTGGGGATTCTTCTTGAGAATCTCGGCCAGTTGGTCCGTCTTCATCATTTGAGCCTCCTGCCTGGTAATCTAGAAGGCCACTCCATGAGCGCCACATTCGTCGCAAGATTGGCCTTCCGCTGCTCCTCATCCGGCTCCTCGAAGCCAGCGTCCCGCAACCGGGCCTCGCGCTCCTCCCGCTCCCCGTCAATGGCATCGCCCAACGCCTTCGCCCGTCCAAGCGCACTCCGCACGGCCGCGTCGTCGATCGTCTCCTCGGCCAGGACATCGAGGAGAGGCCGGCCAGGCGAAGGCGGGGTGCTCTTGGAGCCCAGGCAGGAGGCTCGGTTCGACGAACCCGAACCGGGTGATGTAATCCTGGTTCGCACGGGGACACAGGAAGGACGCGGGATCGGGATCGTGTACCGCAACGACTACGGCGAGCAGCCACATGAGAACGACCGGATACACGTGCTCTGGGTGAACAAGAAGCAGGCGTCTCTGGCCGACCACATGCCCGCGATCGGTTTTTCGAGAGTCGGCCGTGGAGACCTTGACACTATTGCAACCGCCAAACGGGACCACCTCGGTCCCCCCGTCCAATGATCTGTCAGGCAGAGATAAGGACCGGTCGTTCACCTCCCTGATCCATTCCCTCAAAGCCCAAGGTCTCCATTTTCCGCGCGAAGCTGTCGCCAACTACCTCCTCGCCCTTCAGAGCAAGCGGTTCGCCATTCTGACGGGTATCTCGGGCACCGGGAAGACCAAGATTGCTAAGGCTGTGGCGGAGCATTTCCAGCCGGTAATCCAAGGGGTCCCAGATGATGCCGTTGAAGTCGAGGTAAAGCCCACCTACATCAAGGACGCAAAGCTGGTTTTGCCGGTGTCAATAAGCACCCGTCTCGGCATCCCAGCACAGAACGACCCCGGTCCCGGGCCACAGATATGGGTGCGATATCCGTCCGGGCGCATCAGGCTCGGACCAATTCGACGCCATGCTCCGGGAACTGACCGAGTCGGCCACCACCCTCCCATTCTCAGCAAACGAAGCGGCTGCCGGACGCTACTCCGTCAGCACGGCCCCCCGCGACGACGTCCTCTACCACGCTTTCGTCTACCTGCGCTACATCCTCTCGGACAGAGCCCCGGAGGAAGTCCGCCTGCTTCCCGCCCTCGAGATGATCGTCAGGGAGCCGCACCGGTTGTGGCGCAGCCATCGCCGGGACGTGCGGATTGAAGCCATGACCCGAGTGGACGCGCATACTCCCCTCGATCTCGTGACCCGGCCCGGGGTGGCCGTGGCGGCGTCGTCACTCTCGCCCTCGGGAGCGAGGCTCGCTGAACGACTGGGTGGGCGTCTCCCGGAAGTCGTCTCGGAGCGGAAGATCAGGCCGACAGCCGATACGCCCGAGAACCGGTTCGCGAAGGCCTTCATCGGGCAGGCACGGACCATCATCGGTCGCATGCGGTCCGCAGTGAACTCCCGGCGGCCCGACGCGTTTCGGCGGAACCTGCTGCTGGACTGCGATCGAATCGAGGCGTCGTTGATGCCGATCGCCCGGCACAGCATGTGGGAAGAAGTGGGGAGAATGGTGCGGATCCCCTTCTCGTCCACCGTGCTCCAGCGACGGCGGGGGTATCGCCGCGTGCTCCAGCACTTCTCCCGGA
>CAZTOF010000013.1:0-1588 GCA_964615515.1 uncultured Gemmatimonadaceae bacterium | reverse complement strand
GGGCGGGGGAAGGGATCCCGGGTACGGGGATCGGAGCAGGCCCGGAACGGGAGCGAACAGCGCCGGAAGGGACACCGCGGGACACCGGCGCGGCGAACCCGGCAGTCCGGCAAGGAGGTGAGCGTCGGCGGCAGCCCCGACCAGGGTACGGTCGAGCGGTCCGGCGGGGACGGGGGTCCGGCTGCGCAACCGCATCCCTCCCGTGACCGTGCGCCAGCCCTCGGTCTGCTGCGGCGTGCACTGGAGGAGGTGGGGGGACGCGACGACGGACGGCCGCGCGATTCGGAGGTCAAACGCAGGATGATCGCGATCGACGGGGAATTCAGCGAGAATGCGCTCGGATTCGGAAAGTTCAGCAAGTTCCTTCAGTATGCCGAGACCGAGGGTGTCGTCACGGTGGAGCGCACCCGGGACGGGAGCTATCGTGTCCGGCTGAAGGACGCCGCGGCGGCCGCGTCGCGGACGCCCGAGGAGCTGGACGTGAAGGCCCTGGGCCTGCCCACGACTGCGGGTTCGATCAAGAGCTACTTCGCAAACCGGTACAAGGGGGTCGGAATCAAGACCGCGGAGCGGCTGGTGGAACACTTCGGCCCGAAGGTGTTCCAGGTGCTGCAACGGGAACCGGACCGCGTTCGCAAAGTTCTCACCAGGTCCCGTGCCGACAGCGTGCTGACCGCCTGGGCCGGAGACTACCAACGCAGGAAGAAGGCGCTGCCGAAGACGGATCTGGCCGTGCCGGCTGCGTCCCGCCGTCGAGACGGGCGGCGGGGTGGGCCTCCGAAGACACCGCGGGACCGGACGGCGGGGGTGCGAAGCCCGCGGTCCCCGGCACCCCGCGACGAAGCGGACTCACCGGAGCCCGTCGAGGAGCGACCCGCGCGGGACGACGCCGGCGAGCCGGTCCCCGCCGCCTCCAAGCGGGAACGATCCGGACTGTTCGGTTTTCTTCGGCAGGGTCGCCGTTCACGCTAGCAGTCGGTGGATACACCCTCTCGAAACTCCGATGGCCGCCAGCGGCCACCCAGCCTGCTGAAACTCGCGGCGCCGGGCGGTGACTGTTTCACAGAAATGCCGGGAGGGTTGGTCCGCGGACTGCCGGTGCATGAGTAGACCCGCGCGAGCACCGCGAGCGGTGAGGCGCCGGGCCGGCGAGGCGCTGGTGGCCGGAGGAGCCGCCGCTGCGGCCCGGCGCCTGCTGGGCACACTGCTGGTCTCGACCGTCGATGATGCCGAGACGAGCGGCGTCATCGTGGAGACGGAAGCCTACCTGGGACGGGACGACCCGGCCTCCCACGCCTTTCGCGGGCGTACCCCGCGCAACGACGCGATGTTCGGACCCGCAATGACACTCTACGTCTACCTCTCCTACGGGGTGCATCACTGCATCAACGTCGTCGCGGGGGAGGTGGGCGTGGCGGGTGCGGTTCTCCTCCGCGCGCTCGATCCCGTCTCGGGCCGCGAGATCATGGCCGCTCGCCGCGGCCGGGCCCACGAGCTGTGCAGCGGCCCGGGACGGCTCTCCCAGGCGGGTTCTTCCCCCTTTCTGGTGGGTAGCAGGTCATGCGCGTAGGCCATCGGGGTAGAGGTC
>CAZTOF010000012.1:0-1785 GCA_964615515.1 uncultured Gemmatimonadaceae bacterium | reverse complement strand
CCTCACCCTGGAGGAGAAGGCCGGCCAACTGATAATGCCCTTCCTCCTGGGCAACTTCGCACCGGAAGGATCGTCGTCGGAGCGGCGCGCGCGGGCCATGGTGGAGGAACACGGGGTGGGCGGAATCATCATCTCGGTGGGGTCGCCCACGGAGGTCGCGGCCAAGCTCAACCGGCTGCAGTCGCTGTCCGATCTGCCCCTGCTCGTCAGCGCCGACCTCGAAGCGGGTGCGGGCTTCCGCTTCGAGGGGGTGGTGCACGCGCCGACGAACATCTGGCTCGGGGGAGCGACGCGCTTTCCCGCGCTGATGGCGCTGGGCGCGTCCGGCGATCCCGGGCTGGCCTACGAGATGGGGAGGGTCACCGCGCTCGAGGCCCGCGCGCTCGGGGTCCACGTCCCCTTCGCCCCGGTGCTCGACGTCAACAACAACCCCGACAACCCGGTCATCAACGTGCGTTCGCTGGGGGAGGATCCGGAGATGGTGGCGCTGTTGGGCGCGGCGTTCGTGAGGGGCCTGCAGGACCACGGCGCGATCGCCACCGCGAAGCACTTTCCCGGCCACGGCGACACCGGGGTGGACTCGCACATCTCGCTGCCGGTCATCCGGGTCAGCCGGGAGCGCATGGACTCGGTCGAGCTCTTCCCCTTCCGCCGGGCGGTCCGCGCCGGGCTGGGCGCGATCATGACCGCGCACATCACCGTGCCCGAGATCACCGGGGCGAGCACGCCCGCCACCCTCGCGCCCAGCGTGCTGACGGGCCTGCTGCGCGACGAGATGGGGTTCGGCGGCCTCGTCTTCACCGACGCGATGGACATGGGCGCGATCGACCGCATGTTCGAACGCCGCGAGGCGGCGGTGCGGGCCATCGAGGCCGGCGCGGACGTGATCCTCATGCCCCCGGACCTGGAGGCGGCCAGGGAGGGCATCGTGGCGGCGGTGCGGTCCGGGCGGCTGAGCGAAGAGCGCGTCGACCGGTCGGTGCTGCGCATCCTGCGGGCCAAGGAACGGCTCGGACTCGACCGTGAACGCACCGTCGATTTCAACCGGATGCGCCAGGTGGTGGGCGTGCGGCCCCATCTGGCCGTCGCGAGGGCCGTGGCCGACCGCTCGGTCACGGTCCTCAAGGACGAGCGCGACCTCCTGCCGCTCCTGGGGACGCCCACCGCCAGCGTCTATTCGGTCACCTACCGGCGCCCGAACGACCTGCGCGCGAGCCGGGCCTTCAACGCCGGGCTGGGCCGGACGTACAGGCGTCTCCGCACCGCGTACGTGGACCAGGAGACGACAAGGCGGGAGTACGACGAGATCCTCGCCCGGGCCCGCGGGATGAACCTCACGATCGTGTCGCTGCACGTGGGCGTGCGCACCGCGTCGGGGTCCGTCGCCCTTCCCGAAGAGGCGGTCAGGTTCGTGAAGCGGCTGGCGCGCTCCGGGCGGCCGCACATCGTGGTGGCCTTCGGGAATCCGTACCTGCTGGCGGAGTTTCCCCGCGTTGGGACCTACCTGACCGCGTGGTCGGGCATTCCCGTGGCGGAACGCGCCGCCGCCGACGCCATCCTGGGCCGGATCAGGGTGACCGGGCGCGCGCCCACCCGGATCGCCGGCTTCGTGATCGGCCACGGACTGCCGATCACGCCGCGGATGGTGGCGGAGGGGAACTGAGCGTGGGCGCGCGGAAGACCCCGGCAGCTCGCGGCAACGCGCTTCCGCACTTCGCCGCCGCCCTCCTCGCCCTCGGCTCCTGCACGGGCGGGTCCTCACCGCCCAGCGCATTCGGCCCACCC
>CAZTOF010000011.1:0-4252 GCA_964615515.1 uncultured Gemmatimonadaceae bacterium | reverse complement strand
GAGCGCGATCAGGGCCGCCAGCGCCGTCGCGACGAGCCATGGCAGCGCCCGGTCCTGGAACGCTCCTATCCGCTCGGCCAACGCGCCGCCGAAGAGGGCCGCGCCGCCGACCAGGAGCGGCGTCCACAGCACCGCCGCGACCAGGATCCAGAGCGAGAAGGGGAGCACGGGCATGCGCACCACGCCGGCGGCCACGTAGGTGGGCAGACGGGTGCCGGGCACGAAACGGCCGCCGAGCAGAAGGGCCGCGCCCCGTGCGGTGAACCAGCGGCAGGCGCGCTCGAGTTCCTCCTGCCGGATCAGCCACCGGAGCGGCGCGACCCGGGTCACGGGCCGCCCGATCGCCCGGCCTCCGGCGTAGAGCAGCAGGTCCCCCAAGACGAGTCCCGCGAGACAGGCGCCCACGCCCGCCGTCCACGGCAGCGATCCCCGCGCGATCAGCAGTCCCGTCCCGATGCAGGTGAGGTCCTCGCTCACGAAGGTGGCGGCGACGATCAGGAGGAGGGTGACGACCAGGGCGAACCCGGCGATGGGAGGAGCGGCCAGGGGGTCGAAGGGGGTCGCCGCGGCGGCGGTCCGGTCCGGATCGGCGGTGGCGCGCACGGTGGCCGTCCCGGCCTCCACCCGGTCGAGGAAGGCGGCGATGGGGGTCGCGATCCGCTCCGCCTCGAGGAAGGTCATGAAGTGGTTGCCCTCCAGCATGACCAGCTCGGACTGGGGCACGATGCGGTGGTGCTCCTCCGCCGCGGCCCTGGGCACGAGAGGGTCGTCGGCGCCGTGCACGATGAGCATCGGCCCCGGGTAGCCGCGCAGGATTCCCCGCAGCGGGCGCTGGTCCGTGTCGTAGAAGTTGCGGGCGTAGGAATGGCTGAGGAAGGCGTCGAAGTGGCCGAAGTGGGGGACGAGTTCGCGCAGGGTCCAGATGGCAAGCAGCTGGAGGCCGTGAATGGCGTGGTTGAGGTGGTACTCGCCCAGGAGCTCGTGCTCCTGCACCCCGATCGCCGAGAGGAGCGTGAGCGACGCGGTGCGGGCCGGGTCGGCCCGGACCATCTCCAGTGCCACACCGCCGCCCAGCGAAAACCCCACGACGTGCGTCCGCTCGATCCCGAGCGAGTCGAGCAGCTGGAGCGTCATGGCTGCGTGGGCCCGGATCGAATAGTCGGGAATCCTGGCGGTGGAGCCGCCGAACCCGGGCAGATCGGGGGCGAGGGTGCGCCGCCGAACGCCCAGTTGCGGTCCCAGGCTGCGGAAGGCCGCGCCGGAGCCGGGACTTCCGTGCAGCAGGAGGACCGGAGTGTGGGAAGCCCGTGCACTCGCACCGGCGGGGGCGCCGGGGGCCTTCATCAGCCGCTCGGAGCCGTTTTTTCCGGGTTGCGACAGATTCCCGGACAGATTATGGACAGAATCTGTCCACCACTGCCGGTATGCGATGGCTACCGGGCCGTGCTTCGGTGGGGGCGACCCCTCGACCCGTTGCACCAGTTGTCCCGGCCGCGGTCCCGGCTCGGGACGTCCCTTCCGCGCCACATGGGAAGCGCCCAGCAGCGCCAGGTAGACGACCAGCACCACGCGCTTCCAGCCGTGGAGCCACCGGGGAGCGCGCCGGGACAACAGGCCTGGCCGGGCGGCCGCCGGGGATTTCGGCCCCGATCTTCCCGACGTCATCGCATGGGCCCCCGCCGTGCCTCCCACTGCCCGACGGGTTCGAATCCGGCGAGCATCCTGCGCCCGAGTTCCCGGGCCATGGCCTTGCGGTCGGGCGAGCGCACGGGAGCGTCGCCGAAGCGTACGAGGCAGTCCACACGCCGGAGTGCGAAGAGTCCGAACACGTGAGGTGCGAAGGCGGCGTCGCCCCACCAGCACACCTGGTCGCGCGCCGCGGGGCCGTCCGGAGGCGTGCGGTAGGAGAGCGTCAGCCAATACACCGGGCTTCCGCCCGCCGCCGCGTCGGCCAGCAGCGCGGGCTTCAGAGGCAGGATCGTCTCACCTCCGGTGCTGGTCGCCTCCGCGAAGACGATCACGCTGTCGCCGCGGGCCAGGGCCGCCCGCATCTCGCGGCGCACGCGCAGCACGTCCCGCTGGGTCGCCCGGTCGACGTAGATGGTCCCGCCCAGCGTGGCCATGAAACCCCAGAACGGCCAGCGGCGCAGGTCCGCCCTGGCCACGAACACCATCGGCATGATGGAGTCCAGTACCGGGATGTCGAGGTAGCCCAGGTGGTTGGAGACGACGAGCACTCCCGCCGGGTGGGGCTGCCCCTCGGTGACGATCCGAACCCCGGCGAGGCGAATCAGGCCGCGGCCCCAGATGTGCTTGGCCATACGCCGCGTCCTTGCCCGGGCCGCCGCGCCGGAGTGGCTCCGGAAGATCGCGGGCAGCCAGGAAAGGAGCAGCAACGCGGCCACCCCGGTGGTCCAGATCGCGACCGCCAGCACCCGGGCCGCCACCAGGGGAAGGTCCCGCGCCCGGACACGCGGTGGAAGCGGGCCCGTCTCCTCCGCCGGACTACCTGAAGAAGCCGCGGTAGACATGGGGCTCCAGCTCGCGCACGTCGAGCACGACCAGAAAGTCGATGGTCCGGAATTCCCGGTCGATTGCGGGGGGTCCGCAGATCCTGGAGCCGAGGTTGAGGTAGCTCTGGAAGAGTGGGGGGATTTCGAGCGCCTTCTCGTCGACGGCTCCCTCGCCGTGAAGTCCGCATTCCAGTCCGGGGAGCGGCCACACCCGGGCCTCCGGGTGGAGGTGTCCGCCCTTGACCAGCCTGGCGTGGACCGCGTTGCCGACCCGCCCGTCCTGGGTGGTCAGAGAGCAGCAGCCGAAGAGGAGGTGCTTCCTGGTCCACATGAGGTAGACCGCGAGTCCCCGCCAGAGCAGGTGCAGCACGCGTCGGCTCCGGTGCTCCTTCGCGATGCACGCACGCCCCACCTCCACGGCGTCTTCGATCATCTCGAGCGGCAACCCCGAAAGGTCGAACTCGCCGGCCGTGTAGAAGCCGCCGTTGGCGGCGGCCATGGCGGCGGTCTGCATGCGGTAGGTGCCCACCACCTCGCCGGTGCGGGTGTCCGTGATGAGGATGTGGTGCATGATCTCGTCCAGGTCGTCCCGGTCGAGGCCCGACCGGAAGGACGAAGCCAGCCCCTCGCCCAGCTCGAGGTTGAAGACTTCGAAGCGCAGCCTCTGCAGTGCGCGCAACTCCTCGAGGGTGCGGGCGAAGGTGAGGCGGTACGGGCCGGACCTGACTTCGTCGGGCGGAAGTCCCTCTTCGGCGATGGGAAAACCGGCCGCCCGGCGACGGGCCGGAGGCGGCGCCCTCGTTCCCGCCGGCCTGCCGGTCTCGGGTCCGGATCGCGTCATTGCAGCCTCCGCATCTTCGCGGGATCGGCGAAGAGGAAGGTGGTCCCACCCCTCCGCACCAGGCGGCCGGTCACGCCCACGGGTGTGGCGATCAGCCCTTGCAGTTGTTTCCCGACGGCCTCTCCCCGCGGGCCCGCCAGGACGAACCCCTCCCTCCGCCCGTCCTCGTGGCGCACTTCGAGCAGCGGGGGAACCCTCCCCAGGATGCACACGGTGGCGCAGGCCCGGTGGGTGATGCCGGATCCGGGGTTCATGACCCCGAGGTAGCACTTGGACCCCACGATCTCGCCCTCTACGTAGCGCACCCCGAGGTCGGTCTCCGGCGGCAGGGGCGGGGACCCGGACGGCTCGAGCGCGGTGACCGACCCGGGCGCGACCTGGATCATCGACTGGCCGTCGCGGTGGACGAGCATGCCCTCGAGGGCGGCCCGGCGCCCGATGACGGACTCGACCAGCGCGTCGGCGCCGTGTTTCCCGGGCGCCGACAGGAGGTAGCGGGAGGACTCCGTTTCGCGCGCGACGATCAGCGAGGGGTAGGGGTCGGCGACGACCAGTCCCTCGAAGGATCGGACGTTGCCGAACTCGAAACGGGCGGCCGGGAGTTCGCGGTGGCCGAATGCGATCAGCGCCGCCGCGGCTGCCGCCGCCATGAGGGAACCCGCGGCGACCAGGCGCAGGAAGCGGCGGATGCGGGGGGGAGGGGGGTCGTGGTAGCCGACGTAGAAGTCCATCTATCCGGTCTCCGCGGGAGGCGGTGTGGCCGGGGTGGAAAGTACCGGCAGACGCGCCGTGCGGGAGGCCGTGCCCAGGGGGTTGGCCACCGGATCGACCCACACGAAGCCGTCGTGGAGGGCGACGTCGTAGGTCTCGAGCTGGTCGTCGAAGGGCGGGGGGGCGC
>CAZTOF010000010.1:0-6787 GCA_964615515.1 uncultured Gemmatimonadaceae bacterium | reverse complement strand
CAACTGCCCCTCTAACGCGCTCATACAGCCTCCTCACTCGTTCGACAGCTTCAAGGCCGGACGGGGTGCTGGACCGTCCGCCGTGGCGGGTGGACGACCGTCCGGCCTTGAAGCTGTCGAACGAGTGAGGAGGCTGTATGAGCGCGTTAGAGGGGCAGTTGACGAGGGCCTTGCGGAGGCTGTCCGAGCAGTACGAGCAGGAACGGCGGCGGCACTCCGAACAGGTCGAGGCCTTGCGGCGGCAAGTCGAGCGGCAGACCGGGGAGAACGCCACCTTGAGGCGGCGAATCGAGCGGCTCGGCGAGCAGGTGACAGGCTTGACCGAGTACTACGGGACATCTGGCGTCGCGAGACCGCGCGGACACGGCTGGTGACAAGGCCGCCGACGCGCGGGCCTGAGCGCGATGCCGGGCCGAGCCGCTGAGGACGGCCTACACCGCGGATCGAGGATGCGCGGCTATCGGCTCGGTCTGGTGCCTACGGATTGACGGCGGGGGGCAGCGGTGCATACTGTTCACAATGCTGCAAGCCGATGCACGGTGACTCACTCCGCAGGGGATGGCGTGACGACGAGACCACGAATATCGATCAGTCTCCCCGAGCCGCACTACACGGCGCTGTGCGCTCTTGCCGAGAAGCATCATATCTCGCTCGCATGGCTCGGTCGGCAGGCCGTCGCAGAGTTCTTGGAAAGGTATCAGGAACGCGACCTTCAGCTTCCACTGACCCTGACCTCCACGAGGCCCTCGGGATGATCGGAGCGCGCTGGACGGCCATCGACCTCTTTTGCGGTGCCGGCGGTCTCTCCGACGGGTTTCATCAAGCAGGCTTCCGTGTCCTTGCGGGCAACGACATCGATCCGCACGCGGCGCGGACCTTCGTGGCGAGTCACTCCGGGGCGGAGTTGTTCCCCGGTCCCATCGAGGACATCTCCGCCGGTGATTTCCTCGAATCGGCTGGGCTCCGAAAGGGGGAATTGCACTGCCTCATCGGCGGACCCCCATGCCAAGCATTCAGCGTCTACAACCACCAGCGGGGGCTTCACGACGAGCGGAGCGGCTTGTTCCGCGAATACCTGCGGATCGTCGATGGCCTCATGCCCGCTTGGGTTGTCATGGAGAACGTCACCGGCATCACTTCGGTTGGTGGCGGTCGAGCAGTTGACGAGATCTTCTCGGGTCTCGCGAGACGAGGCTATCGCGTCGATGCCCGAGTCCTACGAGCCGAGGAATACGGTGTCCCGCAAGAGCGGCGCAGGATTTTCTTCCTCGGCAACCGGCTCGGGTTACCGATCAAGTGGCCGGAACCGACCCACGGTCCCGGCCTCATGCCCTTCGTCACCGTATGGGATGCCATCGGGGATTTGCCGCCGCTTGAGAACGGCGAGGATCCGCGCCGTCCGCTTCCCTACGCGCTGCCGCCCGCGACCCGCTACCAAGCAGAGCTCCGCAGAGGCTGCGATGAGGTCACCAACCATGCCGCTCCGCGCCTCGCGCGGATCAACCTCACCCGCATGAAGCACATCCCCGAGGGGGGCAGTTGGCGCGACATCCCTCATGATCTATTGCCAGCCGGAATGAAGCGCGCACGGCGTTGCGACCATACGAAGCGTTACGGTCGGCTCCGCAAGAACGGCATGTCGTCCACGATTCTGACGAAGTGCGACGTACACTGGGGAGCGTTTATTCATCCCGAGCAGGATCGCGCCCTGACCGTCCGCGAGGCAGCCCGTCTGCAATCCTTCCCTGACCGCGTGGCCTTCGCTGGTCCTCGCACGGAACAATACGTCCAAGTAGGTAACGCTGTGCCGCCTCTTCTCGGTCGTAAGGTTGCCGAGGCCATCTTGGGGGCCGGCGGATTGGCCGATTCGAGGGACCGCGAGTTCGCTGAGGCGCAGGAGGAACTCGCCCTTGCCATTTGACCCTGCGGAAATCCTAGGAGAAGTCCTCGGGAAGCCTGCCGCCGGGGCTGCTGGCGGTAGTGAACCCCGACCAAGACAGCAGGGCTTCCCACCCGGCACCAGCGAGCAAGGCGTCCCTCAAGTGTCCCGCCCTGGGCGAACCGTAGGGTTCGACCCGGAGTCGCTGGACTTCCGTTGCCCCTACATTGATTCGAGATGCGTCAAGCGCAGCGCGTCGCTCGGCAGCGAGCCTTATCCCGTTTGCTCGATCCGCCGAAACGTTGGGGGTGAGCCGAAGCAAATCTGCGTTTGTCCCAAGCGTTTCTACTCCGTTGACTTCCTAACCGACGTGGTTCAGCACTGCTGGCCGGGCGACCCGCCCGGCAATCCCCAGATCGCCCGTGAAGTCAAGATGACGGGTTTCGGCAACGTCGATTTCGTGATCGCCGATACGGAACCCGGAGGAGCGGTCACGGATTTCCTTTCCGTCGAACTCCAAGCGATCGACATCACGGGGTCGGTCATGCCCGCCTATCGGGCCTTGCGGGCGGACAGGAACCTTGATCGCAGGCCGACGTACGGCCTCAACTGGGCGAACGTCTACAAGCGCTACATCACCCAGCTCATCCGCAAGGGGTACTTTCACCACCACTGGGGAACCAAGATCGTCGCCGTGATGCAGGATGTCGTCTACGACTACGTCTGTGATTGGGCTGACTTCATGCGTTCCCACGATGTGAAGGCAAGCACGGTCAACATCATCTTCATGGCGTACCGGTACGAGGACGATCCAGCCGAAGTCGGCGCTCAGCGTCTTGTCCTCGACAGAGTCGAGGGCACCAGTCACGCCAACCTCCAGCAGGCCCTGCTATACAAGGAGGCGCCGTCACGCGAGGCCTTCTGCGAACAGATTCAGCGCGCGCTCCTCCGCTCTCCCGCTTGAGGCGGGAGCCTCCGCCCTAAGGGGAGACAAGAGTTACCATGGTGGACCGCGTAACGCCTGAGACGCGCAGCAAGACCATGCGGGCGATACGGAGTAAGGACACGAAACCCGAGCTTGCGGTCCGCCGCCTCGTCCACGGCATAGGCTATCGCTATCGGCTCCACCGCCGCGATCTCCCGGGGAGTCCGGATCTGGTTTTTCCCGGTCGGAGAAAGGTGCTGTTCGTCCACGGTTGCTTTTGGCACGGCCATCCTGATCCCGAATGCCCGCGATCCCACCGTCCAAAGTCGAATCGCAATTACTGGGAACCCAAGCTCAGGCGCAACCGACAGCGTGACGAAGAGAACCGTGTCCGGCTCATGGCGTTGGGGTGGGAGGTGCTCGTTATCTGGGAGTGCGAGACAAGGGATCTGGATCGTGTGGCCAAGACGGTCAAGCGGTTTCTCGATCCCCGCTGACCCCTCGTGATTCCGTCCGAGGACCTCCAGTACGATGGAAGGAGTTCTCGTTCAGAATTGCATATTCAAAGTGATACGCCGCCCAATGGTAACATAACATAACTCGTTACATGACAGCCATTTAGATCGATTCACGGTCGCTGTAATCCAGTCCCGCCCGAACTCGGCAACCTCACGAACCTGGTTTTTTGGCTCCTTTCCAACAATGGCCTGACCGGCCCGATACCCGAAAGCGTGCTCCAGATCGATGGGTTGAAATGGTTCAGGTTCCAAGGGAATGCCGGCCTTTGCGCGCCGGGCACGTCAGAATTCGTGACTTGGCTGCAGGCCATAGTGGATGATGTGGATGGCCCCTACTGCAACGAGTCAGACATGGCGGTCCTCGAAGTCGTCTATGAGACCGCGGGCGGTCCGAACTGGATAACTGCCGATGGCTGGCTTGAGACTCCCGTGCTCGAAGAATGGTACGGGGTGGCGACTGACTCTGTCGGTCGGGTAGTGGGCCTCGACTTGGCCCGCAACGGTTTGGAGGGGCAGTTACCGGCCAACCTTGGGATCCTGGCCACGCTGACGACATTGCGTGTTGGGGACAATATGCTTTCCGGACGGTTGCCGTTGTCTCTCGCCCACCTCCCGCTTGTTGAGTTCCACTACGCTGGCACCGGCTTGTGTGTGCCCGCGGAGGTATCGTTTCAAGCCTGGTTAGACCGTGTTGCTTCGCACGAGGGCACAGGTGTGGTGTGTGATCCCCTGTCCGACCGGGAAGTGTTGGTGGCGCTGTACGAAGCAACGGGTGGCCGCAATTGGGCTAACGCCGACAACTGGCTGACCACTGCGCCGCTCGGGGAGTGGTACGGGGTATCTGCAGATACCCAGGGCCGGGTCACAGCGCTCTATTTCAGGAACAACAATCTCGAGGGCTCGATCCCGCCTGAGCTCGGCAGCCTGGCCAGCCTGACGGAGCTTTGGCTCATGAACAACGGCCTTTCGGGTCCAATCCCGGCCGAGCTCGGCGACCTCACCAGCCTTAGGACGCTACAGCTCGACCTCAACAACCTATCCGGCCCGATCCCGTCCGAGCTCGGCAGCTTGGCCGGCCTGATAAGTCTTGGGCTCAGATCCAACGACCTTTCGGGTCCAATCCCGGTTGAGCTCGGCAATCTCACTAGCCTGAAGGCCCTCAATCTCAGCCGCAACAATCTCACGGACTCGATCCCCCCTGGGCTCGGCAGCCTGGCCGACCTGAACGAGCTATGGCTTCGTTTCAACGACCTTTCGGGTTCGATCCCCCCTGAGCTCGGCGACCTCGCGAGCTTGAACTGGTTGTATCTCGACGACAATGGCTTGACGGGTCCGGTACCGCCGGAGTTCGGCGGATTGTCGAACCTGATTCGGCTTTCTCTCGCAAACAATTCCGGGATGTCCGGGGCGTTGCCGGCAACACTGACAGGTCTGCGCCGCCTCGAGACACTGGCAGCCGGAGGCACGGATCTTTGCGCACCCGGGGACCCCGGATTCCAAGCCTGGCTGGACCGCGTTTTCCAGAGCCGTGTAGCCGTCTGCGCCAACGGCGAGCCGCCGATGGCATACCTGACGCAGGCTGTGCAGTCGCCGGAGTATCCGGTTCCGCTTGTCGCAGGCGAGAAGGCTCTACTGCGAGTCTTCGTCACGGCGGCGCCTGCAACTACGGCCGGCATCCCCCCGGTTCGGGCGCAGTTCTACCTGGACGGGACCGAGAGCTATGTGGCGGACATTCCAGCGACCACAACGCCGATCCCCAGCGAGGCTGGGGAGAGCAGTCTGTCCGAGTCCGCCAATGCGGAGATCCCCGGTCAGATCGTGCAGCCAGGTCTCGAGATGGTGATCGAGATCGACCCCGACAGGACGCTGGATCCCCGTCTCGGGGTGGCGAGGCGGATCCCGGAGACGGGACGCATGGCAGTCGACGTGCGCGAGTTGCCCGTGTTCGACCTGACGGTGATTCCCTTCCTTTGGAGTGCCGACCCCAACAGGGAAGTCGTGGAAACGGCCGAGGGCATGGCGACCGACCCCACGGGCCATGAGCTGCTGTGGGATACCCGCACGCTGTTGCCGATCGCAAATCTGGAAGTGAATGCCCATGAGCCCGTGCTGGTTTCAAGTAACGATGCCCTTGCCCTACTGGCCGAGGCCAGGGCAATTCGAGCTATCGAAGGCGGCAGCGGCCATTACATGGGTATGATGTCAGGATCCGTCGCGGGGCCCGCAGGGGCGGCGGATTGGCCCGGCTGGGCGACCTTCTCGATACCGGCCCCGTCGACTATGGCCCACGAACTCGGGCACAACCTTGGCCTCGGCCATGCACCGTGCGGTGACCCCCGCAACCACGACCCGTCGTTTCCCCATCGGGATGGATCCACTGGCGCGTGGGGATATGACTTCCGTGACGGCGGCCGATTGGTGCCCCCAAGCGCCCCGGATCTGATGTCCTACTGCCGGCCGAGGTGGATCAGCGACTACCATTTTACCAACGCGCTGCGCTACCGACTCCGTGACGAGGACCCGGCCATGCTGGTAGCGGGGTCTCTGCTCGTATGGGGCGGGATCGGTGCGGCAGGGGAGCCCTTCCT
This sequence comes from uncultured Gemmatimonadaceae bacterium, assembly GCA_964615515.1. Classification (GTDB taxonomy): domain Bacteria; phylum Gemmatimonadota; class Gemmatimonadetes; order Longimicrobiales; family Gaopeijiaceae; genus Bin94. Next base: position 877 of record CAZTOF010000010.1, on the reverse strand, counting down.
CAACCCGGCCTTCGTGATCGACGCGCCGCACGCGCTGCCGGATTCCATCGGTGCACACCGGCTCACCGGACGCACTGCGCGAGGCGATGAACTCTTCGCGCTCAGCTTCACAATGCCCGACGTGGCCGACGGGGATGGGAGTTCGTCCTTCGCTTTCGTTCTCCCCATTGAGCCCGGCTGGGCGAATAGCTTGGCGAGCATCACTCTCTCCGGGCCCGGCGGGTCGGCTACGCTGGACGGCGATACGGATCTTCCCATGACCATCCTCCTCAATCCAGGCACCGGACAAGTTCGGGGGATCCTGCGCGGCGTGCCGCAGGTGGACGCGGCGGTCTTCGCCCCTCAGGCGGCTACCGACAGTCTCAACGTGCTCTTCAGCCGCGGGATTCCCGATTCCGCAGCTTGGGGTCGATGAACACTTGGCGCCGGGTCGTGCTGAACGGACTGCCGTTCGAAAAAGAGACGTAGTGCAGTCGGCAAGCCATTTCGCCGTAATCACTTGTGGAAGCCATGAAGACAGGATGGGCGTCAGGGAACTGGAACGCCAGCCGCGCGTGAGGGGTCAGTCGAAGTTGACCTGACGGACCTCTTCGACGCCGTCGAGGTCGTTCAGCGCGCGCAGAACCTCGGCCGGCAGTTCCTCATCGATTCTCACCACGCCGAAGGATTGGCCGCCGCCCCTTCGCCGCGCGAGGTGGTATTCGGCGATGTTCGCCTTCACCTCACCGAGGACCGTTCCCACGGCGCCGATCACGCCCGGCTGGTCGCGATTCCGGATGAGGAGGCAGGTGCCCCGGGGCTCCGTCTCGATGCGGAAGGTGCCGACGCGCACGATCCGCGGTTGCATCCGGGACCCCATGAGGGCACCGCCCACGAC
>CAZTOF010000009.1:0-1586 GCA_964615515.1 uncultured Gemmatimonadaceae bacterium | reverse complement strand
GGCGTACCGGGAGAGCGAGTACACCCGCAGTGCGGAGTTGTTCCTCACGCAAGCCGAGATGGCCGGGCAGCTCGACAAGTTTCCGTTGGCGCTCGAAGCCGCAACGAAGGAGATCGCGAACGATCCCGGAAATGCGGTCGGCTACTTCCAGGCGGCGAGAGCCCAGATCGGGCTTGAGGACTACGTTGCAGCGGACACGCTCCTGGACAAGGCCGTGGAACTGCATCCCCCGTACGAGTCCGAGGAAAACGTCTACCGCGAGACAGCCTGGATCGCGGCGTTCAACGGGGCCGTCGGCGTGGATGACACGAATATGGCCCTGGAGTTGTTGCAATCCGCCGAAATGATCTTTCCCGGGCGGCGTCCCGAAGCGCTGAGGAACATGGGGGTGTTCTACGAACAGCTCGGCCGCGACGACGAGGCGATTGAAGTGTTCGGCGCCGCTCTCGAAATTATCCGCGGCCCGCGTACCCGGGAAATGATGGAACGGGACAGCACCATGGCCATGATATGGCTGGGCGACGAAGGCGTCCTGACCTCCAGCCTGGCCATGCTCCTGAGCAGGCAGGAGCGCTACGCCGAAGCGGCGGACGAATACGGGGCCTATCTGGCCCGGCACCCTGGCGACATTTCCGCCCTCTCCCAGATGGCCGCGCAGCTTGCCGCGTCGGGGAATGCCGATTCCGCCCAGGCCATCTACGATGGTCTCCTCCACGGTGAGGGAATGGGGATCCGGGACTACTTCAACGTCGGGGTGGGCCTGTACATGGCCGAGAACTACCCCAGGGCGGCCGAGGCGTTCCGGAAGGTGGTGGACTTGTCGCCGCAGAACCGGGATGCCCTCCTCAACCTCACGACGGCGCTCTTCCAGGGTGAGGACTGGGAGGCCTGCGTGCCCGTCGGGCGGCAGCTGCTCGAGATGGATCCCTATGGCGAGAACAACCATATCATGCTCGCCCGCTGCCTGGGCGCAACCGACGAGGACCAGGATCTCGAGGCGGGGGCGGTCATCGAGCAATATGAGGCTCTGAGCTTCACGATCGGGTCGGCAACGCTCTCGCCAAAGGCCGGTGGAGGGGCGGTGGTCAAGGCCGAATTGACCAACAAGACCCTGACACCCGGTACCATGATCACCGTAGTGGTTCACTTCAACGGAGGAGACGGTGCGCAGGTGGGCACCACCAGCCTCAGGGTGGCGGCGCCCGCAATGGAGGAGACCGTGGAATTCACCGCCGACCTCGACAGCGATGAGGAGGTCATGGGCTACTACTTCCTGATCGTTCCTCCCCGGTAGGGGTCCGTGCGACGGCGAGATAACGCGTTGTGAGCAGGGTGGCGAGGCGGTCCGGATCCTCGGGGTCCGGGCGGGGGTCTTTTCCTCGATGAACGGGTGATCGAGGCGACCCGGCCGGGAACGTCGCCGGTCGAATGCCGGGAGGGTTTCGTCCGCGGGCTTCCTGGCCCAGGAGCGTCCAGCGGCCCGGACAAGTGGCGAGCGTTCGCGCGGGAGTAGCTCAGGTGGTAGAGCATCAGCTTCCCAAGCTGAGGGTCGCGGGTTCGAGTCCCGTCTCCCGCTCGTTCGCCCG
>CAZTOF010000008.1:0-1895 GCA_964615515.1 uncultured Gemmatimonadaceae bacterium | reverse complement strand
CATCCAGACACTGTCCAGGCGCGACGTGGACGTGATCGTCGTGGCGCGCGGGGGTGGCTCGATCGAGGACCTGTGGGGGTTCAACGAGGAAACGGTTGCCAGGGCGGTCGCCCTGAGCCCGGTGCCCGTGGTGTCGGGAGTGGGCCACGAGACGGACGTTACCATCTGCGACCTGGTCGCCGATCTGCGGGCAGCGACGCCGTCGGCCGCCGCCGAGGCCGTGGCGCCGGACCGCGACGGGGTCGAGAAGCGCCTGGAGGGACTGGGCCACCGGCTGGGGAGAGGGCTCACGGTCCAGGCCCGTACCCGGCGGTGGCGGCTGGAACGCGCAGGCGACATGCTCCACCTCGGCGGCCGAAGGCGGGTGAGCGACTGCCGGGCGCGGATGAAGGTCGCCCGATCCGGGCTGGCCGCCGCGATGCGTGCCCGCCTCCGGCGCGACGCGAGTCGGCTGGCCGAGGCCGCGGTGGCCATGGAGACCCTGTCGCCGCTGTCGACGCTCGCGCGGGGCTACGCCGTACCGCTCGGTCCGGGTGGTCGCCTGTTGCGTACGCTGCGGGATTTCCCTCCGGGCCTGGACTTCAGGCTCAGGATCGCCGACGGGTACGTTCCCTCCTTCGTGGCGGGCCCGCCGCGCAAGGCCCCGTCAGCGGTGGAATCCCAACCTGCGAGGCCCGAAGGTGGAGAATGATCCGGGGTTGGACGCAAGGCTGAAGCGCATCGAGGAAATCGTTGCCGCGCTGGATTCCGACGCCCTGGGGCTCGACGAGGCCCTGGCCCTCTTCGAGGAGGGCGTGGCGCAGCTGGCACGTGCCCGGGAGGTGCTGGCCCGCACGGAGCTTCGAATCGAGGAACTGATCGGACCGGAGGGGGACGAGGCGCAGGACCTCCGTCTCGATGGTGAAGAGGAGCCCGAGGGTGGGGCCGGTGGCTGAGCCCTCCGTGGCTGCCTTCATGGAGGCGCGCCGGCAGCCGGTCGAATCGGCTCTGGAAAGGTCGGTCGAGGCATTGGCCTCCGTCGCGCCTGCTTCCGTCGCGGCGGCGGTGCGAGATGGAGTCCTCGGCGGAGGGAAGCGCATCCGCCCGCTTCTGCTCGTGGCCGCCTACGAAGAGGCCGGGGCCGTCGTGGAGGAACCCGTCTACGATCTGGCCGCGTCGGTGGAGCTGATCCACGCCTATTCGCTCATGCACGACGACCTCCCCTGCATGGACGACGCACCGCTGAGGCGGGGAAGCCCCACCGCGCACATCGTCCACGGCGCGGGCGCAGCCACGGTGGCCGGAGTGCTGCTGATCCCGTGGGCGGCGACCCGGGCCTACGAATCGTCCGTTGCCCTCGGGCGTTCGGAGAACCAGGCGCGCGCAGTCGCCGGGCACCTCCTGGAAGCCGCTGGGGCGGGAGGGATGATCGGGGGACAGGCGCTCGACCTGCTGGGTGAAGGACGATCCCTCGATGAGCACGATCTGGCGGAACTCCATACCCTGAAGACGGGAACCCTGCTGGCGGCGGCACTCGAAGTGGGCGCCATGGCGGCGGGTGCGGGCCGGGCCCTGCTCGCGGCGCTGGGGAGCTTCGGCAGGGACCTGGGGCTGGCTTTCCAGGTCACGGACGACGTGCTCGACGCCACGGCCACCGCGGACGTGCTCGGCAAGCGCCCGTCGGACGCGGAGCGGGACAAGTCGACCTATGTGGCCCTGATGGGTGTCGAGGGCGCACGCGCACATGCCCGGCGGCTCGTGGAGCGCGCCTTGTCCGCGCTCGACTCGGCAGGGTTGACCGCATTCCGGCTGCGACAGCTGGCCCGCTTCATCGTGCAGCGGAGCCGGTGACGAACATGAGTTTCGAGCGAATTGCCGTGGTGGGGCGCGGGGGGGGCGGCCACGGCCGCCTGAAG
>CAZTOF010000007.1:0-3802 GCA_964615515.1 uncultured Gemmatimonadaceae bacterium | reverse complement strand
AAAGGGACCTTCGCCTCATGCTTCGGCGACGGTTGCTCCAGCGCCGTCGTCGCGGAAATGATGAGGCCCGCGGGGGGGCACGGACACGCCCGCCGGGCTGGCGCTGGCACGTACGGACGCTACGATCGCCCCCCGCCCCGCCCCAACACCCCGCCAGAGGCGGAAAAGGCCACACAGGCCGATTCTGGCGCTTCTGGTGGCCTTCACTCCCGCCTGTGGGGCCGCAGCGAGCCCGTCCCGCTCGACTACGACCACCCCGCCCGGTGGTGGAGCGCCCAGCGCGACCTGTGGCCGGATTCCGATCCGTGGCCCGAGGCGGTGCGGTGGATCGGGTCGCCCCGGAAGGGCGACGGGAGCCTCGTCGCCGCCTTCGCACCCCTGGACGCCTGGACTACCATGCACCCGCCGAATCCCACCGGGGTCCAACTCATCCACGTCGACGAAGAGGGGTCGCCCCGCAAGGACCCGGGCGGGCTGTCGAAGCGATCTCACGGCAAGCTCGCCGGGTGTGTGAGCGTGGTTGGCCCGCCCCTGTGGCAATCCGCACCGATGCATCTGGTCGAGGGCGTCGCGGACGGTCTCGCTGCCGCTTCCCGCCACGACGCGACCGCGATCGTGGCCGGGTCGGCCGTCTCCATGGTGACGATCGCCTATGAGCTCGTCGCCCTGGGCCGACCCGTGACCGTCCATGCCGATGGCGACCCCAGCGGCATCCTCGCCGCTCGACGCGCCGCCACCGTTCTAATCGACCACGGCATCCCCGCCGTGGTCATCACCTACGCGCCGGGCCAGGACCCGGCCGAACCCGGAGGATTATCATGACCGACCAACACCACGAACGCATGGCGGAAGAACAAGCCAAGCGAGAAGACGCGCTCAAGCACGCGAAGGCGGCCGCAATGCAGGACCCGGCCGACCTGGAGCCGTTGCGCACCCTGGCCGCAATCGAGGCCAAGGAGTCTGCAGAGGCTCACCGGGCCGTCGATGAGGCCGAAAGCGTCGCCGAAGCGAAGACCGCACGCGAGGCCCTGGCCGTACTCGAGAGAGCCCGGGGCGTGCTCGATACCGCACCCTTCGGGGCGGCGTTGCCGGAACCTGTGATATGGAAGGGGGACGCTGACGGCACCAGAGGTGCGCTGATCGGCAAAGGCGAGACCGCCGTGTTGTCCGGCCCGGGCCAAGCGGGCAAGTCGACCGTGGCGCTCGCTCTGGCCCAAGCCGCCCGAGCAGGCGGCACCGCCTGCGGGCTCGCCGTCGCCAAGTCAAGGGTGGCGCTCCTCTCCTACGAGGATTCGCCCACCCGCATCGCCCACCGCCTGGGCTGGTTCGGCAAAGACGACGAGTGGGACCATGTTCGTATCGCCGCCAACCCCGCCCCGCTGTGGGACGTCGACGCGAAGGGCCAAGCAGTCGGACGCTCAAAAGCATACTGGAGCCGCTTGTGGCACTCGGTGGAAGCGTTCGGTGCCGATTTGGTCATGATCGACCCGGCGAGCGTCGCGGTTGCCGGAATGAGCCCGTCCGACGGGGCGGGTGTGCGGGCGTTCCTCCTCGCGATCACGGAGGAGGCCGACCGGATCGGGGCGGGCGTGGTGATCCTCGCACACGACACCAAGGCCGCACGCAACGAGGCCCGGGCGGGTTTGGGCCCCGGTGCCGGAATGGTGGCGGGAAGCTCTCAGTGGTACGACGGGGCGCGAGCCGTGCTGCATCTCTCAGGACCCGGACCAGATGACAAGCGGCTGCTCGTCTGCGAGAAAGCCAACTACGGCCCCACCGGGTGGGGAGCGAGGCTCGCCCCACGGTGGGATGGCGAACGGTGGAGGGGGCTCCGCCTCGATCCCCAAGGCGCGTCCATGCTCTCGCGTGAACGGGTGGCCGCCACCCGAAAACAGTGGGCCCGGGCCGGGTCAAGGCCGGAGACGAAGGCGAAGGCGGAAGACAAGCCGGACGCGACCGTTACCGACACGCACAACGCACTGGGATAATCGCGCTATGGACATCGTCGAAGAACTCGAATCCGCCGAATCCGTCGATGACGTGTTGGCGGGCATCGCCGCCGCCAGAGGTCAGACACCGCCAACAGCCCGAGAGCTCGCCGACTGGTTCCCCGCCGCGCCATCCGACGCGATCCGGGAGACGACCATCCGGATCGCCACCATGGCCCCTCACCTCGCTGTCTCGGCGCAACACCGGGTCATAGGCGGCCTTTCGCTTGTTGGGCTCGTACAGGGGGGATCAGACGGACTCGTAGCCTGCCTGCCCTGCTACGACGGCCGGTCCTCTGTCGTCGTTGACCTGCTGGGCCTCTCCCGTGACTGGATCGAGATCTTCCGCCGCCACGGAGCGCCACAGCACCCGCTCGCCCCTCTCGTCGACGCATGGATACGCCGCCCACCGGCAGTCCCCGCCGATACCCGCCCTGACCCCCTCGTGCCCGTCGTCCATTCCGTCCAGGAGGCCACGGAGCGCAGGGCCGGGCGACTACTCGCCTTCGGCGGCATCGTGGACGCCAGAGACCCACCACCCGGACAACTGCCGCTCCTGCTCGCACCCGAGGGGCCCCACGTCCCCCTGCTCGACCTATGCGACGCCTACGGCGTCCCCACCATGACGCGGGGGCGGGGCGCTCCCCTTGAGCTCGCCATCTACATTGGAGCCTGCATTCTCACACCCTATGACTTCCGGGCCAAGCCCGCCTGCATCGTGACCACCGTGCGTGAGCTACGGGCGTTCCTCTTCGGCTCGGCATGGCGCCCTGGGCCCACCGGCAACCGCCCCGGCGACTGGCGGCGCGTGCGGGATGCGGCACTTCACGCCTCTCGACTATGGATCCCCATTCCGCATCCAGCCGGCGGAGCCCCGGACCTATGGAAGGCTGTTGTTGTGCGCAAGATCCCACCCGCTCACTACCATTCCGACCACCTGGACCGTGAAGTCATCTTCGAGGTCCGGTTGCCCCCCGGAGCCTCGGATGGCCCGCCGATTGACCGTGACGTTCTGACCCGGTTGCGCCGAGAATCCGGGCCACGATTCCGAGCCTACATCGCCGCCCACTCGGTCGCATGGATTCCCGGTCGTACCCGGATCCCCCATCACGGCGGTGGCCCGCCACGAATCTGGTGCGGCGATCAGACTAGGTACCCGGTCCTGACTGCATCGGACCGTCGCCGATTCGCCTTCGGCGTCGGCGACAAGCGGAACCGGACACGCCACGACATCGACGCGCCGTGGTCGAACCTCCCCGGATCAGTGATCATCACTCGCAAGGCATCCACGGCCGATGGGCGCCGGGGGTGGATCATCGTCCCGAAACGGGCCGCCGACGCCATCCAGAGGTGGCGCGAAAGGACGACCGATGACCTACGCAACCCGAGAAGATGACCTACGCAACCCGAGAAAAACACCTACGCAACCCGAGAAAAACAACCCCATGAAATCAAGGTTTCATGCGGTTTTTCAGGATCTACGACCCCGACCCCGACTACGAGAGTAGTAGGGGAGGGGGAGTAGCGGGCCGGACGCCGCTGTTGGCTCCGTCCGGCCCGCTACCCCTTGAACCGATGACCCCCGAACCGGAAGCCGAAGCACGATGATGGCCACCACCCTCCGACCGACACCAACGAGGTCAGAGACCTCCTGTCCATTCTGCCGAAGGACCTGTCATTCGACCCGTTCCCCGGCAAGCCCAAGGGACGCGGACATCGGCGACGGGGCGTCTCCGACCCCCCGCTGTGCCGTCTGGGCAGCGCCTTACGTGGGGCAGTCCGACCGATGAGGTGGGGCATGGGGCAAGTAGGGG
>CAZTOF010000006.1:0-1680 GCA_964615515.1 uncultured Gemmatimonadaceae bacterium | reverse complement strand
GTGGGGGAGGCGTGGACCCTCCTGCTAGGGGGGGGAACGTCTTCAGGCCCGCCGTCGCCATCCTGCGCCAGGAGCTGGAGGATCGCCCGGATGCGGAGCTCGACGAGTTCGCGGCCAGGATCGCCGACATGAGCCTGGCCGACACGACGCGCTTGGGGCGCGTCCGGGACAACGCCCAGGATGCGTTACGGCGAGCGACCAGCACAGACTACAGATACGGGGGCACGCCGCACCGGCGCTCGTTCGATGAGCTGGTGCGGGTGTACGAGACCACTGCGGCTCTGGTGCTGGAGGAGACCGGGGGGACCGACCCGTTCCTCGAGGCCGCGCGAAGCGAAAGACACTATGACTACCACGGCGACAACCTCATGACCATGTTCAGGATCTACGACGGCGATCCCGAAGGCAGGGGAAGGGACTATGTGCTCGGGGTGCAGCGCGGCAGCGCCAGGCCGCCGCCCTGCATCCGTCCCGCGCGCCGGGACGACGACCCGTGGCCGGAGTTCTGCGAGAGGAACCTCCCCCGGAACACCACCTGGTGCAGAGCGGGGCAGGTGCTCCACGGGGACACCGTCGACGCCGCGATCGAGCGGCGGTACGGTCGCGTGTGGACCAACAACACACGCTCGGGACCGCTGGCCGTCGACGGGTTGCCCGAAGCCGCCGCCGAATGGTGGAGCGTGTGCTGGAAGTCCCTGTCTCCGTTTCGATAACGGCCTCGCAGGTGTTTCGGGCTGTCGGGAGACTGTCCACGGAGTCCCAAGGGGAGTCGAGCAGGGACCCATCGCCGGACCGGATGTAAACCGCGGTTTACCCAATGTCAACCATGATTGACAGGCGAGGGCCCGCGGGGTCGGTTGCACTGGCCAAGGGGGCGACCGTAGTTTGCCCGGCGCCATCGCCGTGCCCGTGACGGGGCCGGCCGAGTCACCCCAAGGAGCCCGCGCCCCATGGATTTCCTCCAGCAGATCATCGACTTCCTGACCCGGTACTTCGTCACGGCGGGCATCTCGGTCGGCGGCGAGAACATCCCCTTCATGGTGATCATCCTGCTGGGCATCGGGATGTACCTCACGCTGCGGCTTAGCTTCGTGCAGGTCACCCGCCTGCGCCACGGGGCCGCGGTCGCGTCGGGAAGGTACGACGATCCGGACGACGAGGGGGACGTCACCCATTTCCAGGCGCTCACGACCGCGCTGTCGGCGACGGTGGGCATCGGGAACATCGCCGGCGTGGCGCTGGCGATCCACTGGGGCGGACCCGGTGCCCTCTTCTGGATGTGGGTCACGGCGTTCCTGGGGATGGCGACCAAGTACTCCGAGGTCACGCTGGCCCAGAAGTACCGAGTTCACGAACACGAAGGGGAATGGGCGGGCACCGTCTCCGGCGGGCCCATGTACTACATCGAGCGGGGGCTTGGGCCGAACTGGAAGTGGATGGCGGTCCTCTTCGCCTTCCTCCTCGGAATCACGGCCTTCCTGACCGGCAACGGGATCCAGGCGAACACCGTCGCCGACAACCTGGAGACCCAGTTCAGCATCCCCACCTGGGTCAGCGGGCTGGTGACTTCGGGGGTCGTCGCGGCGGTGATCCTGGGCGGGATCTCGCGGATCGGACGGGTGACCGCGGTGCTGGCGCCGGTGATGGCCGTGGTCTACGTCCTCGGCGCGCTGATCGTGA
>CAZTOF010000005.1:0-1503 GCA_964615515.1 uncultured Gemmatimonadaceae bacterium | reverse complement strand
CGCTTGTCTCTACCATTCTTGGAGATTCCTGCTTGATTTGCAGGACCGGGTCGCGGGGAAGGCCCGGACTGTTGAGCGCCCGCAGAGGCGAGCGGAGCGAACCGGAGCGGGCGCTCAACAGGGACGGTGGTCGGATCGATGGGTCGCTTGGCCGTAAGGGGCCGTCTGGGAGTTTGGTCGCCACCGTCCTTCCCTCTGTCCTGAATGGATACTCGAGCATCGAGGCTCGCACGACAAGCACAGGAGAAGGGAAGAACACATGACCACCATCCTTCGCACCGTCGGGATCGACATCTCCAAGGACTGGCTCGACGCCTTCGCCACGCCCGAGGGGAGAGCGTCCCGGTTCCCCAACGACAGCGCCGGCTTCCGGAAGCTGATCGCTTGGATCGGCTCCGGGATCGACCGGATCGCGTACGAACCCACCGGAGCCTTCCACCGCGACTTCGAGGACACCCTCCTCAAGGCCGGTCTCCCCCTGTACGCGATCAACCCCTTCCAAGCCCGGTCCTTCGCCCGCTCCATCGGGCGGCGTGCCAAGACCGACGCGGTGGACGCCCGGATGCTGGCCATAATGGCTTCGGCCATCGAGAACCTGCGCCCGACCCAGGCGCGGTCGGAGGAGCAGCGCGACCTTGCCGAGCTCCAGTTGATCCGCGATGCGTTGGTCAGGGATCGGACCGCAACCACCAACCGGGGCAGGAACTTGCGCACTCCCCTCGGCAAGCGGGTCACCGAGCAGAGACTGCGGCAGATCGACCGCCAGCTGAAGCTCATCGATGCCGAGATCCGGCAGCGGATCGGGGAGGAGAAGGAGATGGAGCGCCGGGCCGAGATCCTCACTTCCATCCCTGGCATCTCGGACATCACCGCCGCGGGACTGATCGTCCACTTGCCGGAACTGGGCATGCTCACCCGGTCGCGAGCCGCCAGCCTCGCCGGGCTCGCCCCGGTCACCCGGGAGTCCGGAAACTGGAAAGGATACAGCTTCATCCAGGGCGGCAGGCACCGGGTCCGCACGCTGCTCTACATGCCTGCGGTGGTCGCGGTCCAGCACAATCCCGACCTCAAGCGCAAGTACGAGGCGCTCGTGGCCCGGGGCAAGCCGTCGAAGGTCGCCCTGACGGCCGTCATGCGGAAGCTCCTCGTCCTCGCCAACGCCCTCGTGCAGCAGGACCGCACTTGGACGGCGCAGCCGCCGCGCGAGTACTCCTGCCCGGCCTTCCCGGCGCCCAGCCCGGCGGGGAGCGTTCACGGATGATCGAGCCGGGCAAGAACGGGCGCCGAAGCGGAAGCGTCGCAAAGGGGCGCTGCAAGGCAGGTTGCTTCGCGAAAAAAGGGCGTCCGCTTGTGAGATGGATACTGACACACCATAAGTGCGTGAGCCAGCCCTTGGCGGGGCCCTCGACGATACAGGGGGTTCGCTTAGTAGGGGTCATCGCGCCCCCCAACCTCCAGCCGCAGATTCAGCGCTCTTTGCGGCGACGCGGGGTCAATGGTCAG
>CAZTOF010000004.1:0-1502 GCA_964615515.1 uncultured Gemmatimonadaceae bacterium | reverse complement strand
GCACATTCGTCGCGATGACCCCCTATGAGGACGACTTCCCCCATCCCGTCCTCTTCTCCCCCCGTCCCATCCACAACACCCTCGGCGAGGTCCTGTCGCGGGCCGGACGCACCCAGCTCAGGGTGGCCGAAACGGAGAAGTACGCGCACGTCACCTACTTCTTCAACGGCGGCGTCGAGGATCCCCTCCCCGGCGAGGACCGCCACCTCGTCCCCTCCCCCGGCGTCGCCACCTACGACCTCATGCCCGAGATGAGCGCGCCGGAGCTGACCGACGCCCTTCTCATGCACCTCGGCGAGGGACGGCACGACTTCGTCCTGGTCAACTACGCGAACGCCGACATGGTGGGCCACACGGGGAGCCTTCCGGCCGCTATCGAAGCCGTGGGCACCGTGGACGCCTGCGTCGGCCGGCTGCTGGATGGCATCCGCGCGGCGGGCGGAACCGCCCTCGTCACCGCCGACCACGGCAACGCCGAGAAGATGCTCGACGCGGACGGCAACCCCTTCACCGCCCACACCACCTTCCCCGTCCGCCTCTTCCTCGTCGGGCCCGGCGCCCCGGGCGCCACGCCAAGGGACGGCATCCTCGCCGACGTGGCCCCCACCGTCCTCGAACTCATGGGAATCCCGCAACCCGTGGAGATGACCGGCCGATCCTTGCTCGGGGGGACCGTCCCGGAATAGTCTGGGTGGGTCATGAACGGCAACCCCTTCACCCGCGCCGTCGACCGCCTCACCCGCCGCCTCGGCCGCTTCGTTTCGTGGCTCACGCTGGCCATGGTCCTGATCGGCGCCTACAACGCCATAGCCCGCTACCTGGGCCGTTTCATCCACGCCAACCTGAGCTCCAACCTCTACCTGGAGCTCCAGTGGTACCTCTTCTCCCTCATCTTCCTGCTGGGTGCCGGGTTCGCCCTCAGGGAGAACGCGCACGTACGGGTAGACGTGCTCTACGGCCGGCTGCGGCGGCGGGCGCGGGCGCGGATCGACGCGCTCGGCTCCGTCCTGCTGCTGTTGCCGTTCTGCGTATTCGTGCTCTGGGTGTCGTGGCCGTCGATCCGCAACTCGTGGGCGGTGCGCGAGGTGTCTCCCGACCCGGGCGGGCTGCCGCGGTACCCGCTCAAGGCGGTCATCATCGTGGCGTTCGTGCTGCTCCTGGCCCAGGGTGTATCGCAGCTGCTGAAGGACGTCTCGGTGCTCAGGGGACGCGACCCGCAGGACGGCGGGGAACCGGACGACATCCCGTCACCCGGAAGCCACAGCGGCAAGGCCGGCATGTAGCTCATGGCAGCGGCCTCCCCGGACTGATCGATGGAAGCCAACATCCTCGCCCCGCTGATGTTCGTGGCGGTCTTCCTGATCATCTTCAGCGGGTACCCGGTCGCCTTCGCGCTGGGCGGCGCCTCGCTCCTCTTCGCCTTCATCGGCGTCGAGCTCGGCATCTTCGACTGGCACCTCCTCTACGCCATGCCCGAGCGGATCTTCGGGGTGATGTCGAAC
>CAZTOF010000003.1:0-8253 GCA_964615515.1 uncultured Gemmatimonadaceae bacterium | reverse complement strand
GGGCGGGGGAATGCCCGCTTCGCCTCGCCCACCCACCGGGCGCCGCGTCGATGGGAGCCGGGCGCGGAGGGCGAGCGGCGGGTGCTGCGCCTGGAACTCAAGCTGCTGGCCGACGTAGGGCTCGTGGGAGAGCCCAACGCGGGGAAGTCCACGCTGCTGTCCCGGATCAGCCGGGCACGGCCGAAGATCGCCGACTATCCCTTCACCACGCTCACCCCGAACCTGGGCGTGGTCGAGCTGCCCGATTTCCGTTCCTTCGTGGTGGCCGACATCCCGGGCATCATCGAGGGGGCGCACGACGGCAGAGGCCTCGGCCACCGCTTTCTGCGCCACATCGAGCGGACGCGTGCGCTGGCCATCCTGCTCCCGGTCGACGACGAGGATCCGGCGGTGGTCCTGGCGGGATTGCGCGACGAACTGGAGAAGTACTCGCCCCGGCTCGCGGAGCTGCCCTACGCCGTGGTGTTCTCCAAGATGGACCTGCACCCCCCGGGCACCGGCAAACCCACCGTGGAAGCACCCGGAGCGTGGGACACCTTTCATGTCAGCGCGGTGACCGGAGAAGGGATGAAGGCCCTGCTGGAGGGATGCTGGAGGCAGTTGCGGGCGGCCGGGCGGGGCGCAGGCGACGAGGGCGACCGGTGGTAGCTCGGGGTACTCCGTCCGGTGGGCGCGGGGGCGGTCCGCGCCCGGCTCCTCACGTAGCGGGAGAGGCCGCGGCCGCCCTTACCCTGCGCGGCCTCCCCGGTCTCGGCCCGGCGCGGTTCCGGGCGCTCGTCGACCGGTTCGGAAGCGCACGCGCGGCGCTGGAAGGGAGCCACGCCGACTTCACGGAAGTGGCCGGGCCCGGCGCGGCGGCGAAACGCCGGAGCAGTGAGCCCACGGGTGGGGCCGGGCGCATCGTGGAGCAGTGCGCAGCCGCGGGTGTGGCGACCCTCGTGTACGGGTGTCCGGGCTACCCGCGTTCCCTCGGGGACCTGAGCGCACCGCCCTCCGTGCTCTTCGCTCTCGGAAGGACCGAACTCCTGCGCGAGCCCGGCGTGGCGATCGTGGGATCGCGGCGCGCCACCGCATACGGGCGCCGCGTCGCCCGGCAGCTGGGCGCCGGCATCGCGGCCCGGGGGCGCTGTGTCGTATCGGGGATGGCGATGGGGATCGACGCGGCGGCCCATCGCGGTGCGCTCCCCGGGCCCACCGCGGCGGTGCTGGGGTCGGGGGTGGACGTGGTGTCGCCGCCGCGCAACGAGCGCCTGTACCGGGAGATCGTCGAAAAGGGCGTCGTGGTCTCCGAGTACAACCCGGGCGTGCGGGCGGAGCCTCATCACTTCCCCACGCGCAACCGCCTCATCGCCGCGCTGGCCGGCGATGTGGTGATCGTGGAGGCGTCACGGAAGAGCGGCGCCCTGATCACCGCCGGGATGGCTCTCGATCTGGGGCGCGAGGTGCACGCCGTGCCGGGGCCGATCGACCGTCCCACCAGCGAGGGCACGAACCGCCTCATCGCCGACGGCGCGGGCGTGATCGTCGACACGGGGCTGGAGGATGCCGGCCTGCACTCCACACCCCCGCCCGAGGAGCCCGGCCTGCGCGAACTGCTCGAACTCATCCCGGCGGCGCCGGTCACGGCGGAGGAGGTCGCGGCCACCGCCGGCCGCCCGGTCGAGGAGGTGGCGACCTCGCTGACCGTGCTCGAAATCCGCGGCTACCTGACCCCGACGCGCGACGGCCGGGTGATGAGGACTCCGGGCCGGGTCGGCACCCTGGCCGGGTGATCCGCTCGGGGCGTGAGGTGCAAACCGGGCCGGGGCCGGGCGGCCGTCTCGACAGAGAGGGCACGAGGGCGTGAGCCGCCGCCCGATCACGCCCCCCGAACATCGCCGGATCACGAACATCTACGTGCACGCCCCCTTCTGCGCGCGCCGCTGCTGCTACTGCGACTTCGCGGTGGAGGTGGACCGCAGCCCGGCCGGTTCGCGCTGGCTCGCCGCGATCCGCAAGGAGTTCGACACCGTGCAGGCGTCTGGGGAGGCCCCTCTGGCGCCGGTGCTGGACACGCTCTACGTCGGCGGCGGCACGCCCTCGCTGCTCGGGCCCCGCTTCATCGCCGGGTTGGCCGACGTCGCCGGCCGCGAGCGGCTGGCCAACCCCGCGCTGGAGTGGACGGTCGAGGCCAACCCGGAGTCCTTCCGCGAGCGGACGGCGGCCGAGTGGGCGGCCGCCGGAGTGAACCGTGTTTCCTTCGGGGTGCAGAGCTTCGACCCGGGCGCACTCAAGTGGATGGGACGCCTGCATTCGCCCGCCGACGCGAAGACAGCCGTGGAAAACGCGCGCGCGGCGGGGGTGGCCAACCTGTCCGTCGACCTCATCTTCGGCCTTCCCGACAACGTACCCCGCTCCTGGGAGGACGATGTCGGGCGCGCCCTGGACCTGGCCGTCCCCCACATTTCGCTCTACGGGCTCACGGTGGAGAAGGGAACCCCCCTCCACCGCGCCGTGAGCGAGGGCCGCGCGCCGATGCCCGCCGGGGGCCGGTACCGGGAGGAGTATCTCTTCGCGGCGGAGACCCTGGCGAAGGCCGGGTACGAGCACTACGAAGTCTCCAACTTCGCACTACCGGGATTCGTCTCGCGGCACAACCGCGCCTGCTGGGTTGGAGCGCCGTACCTGGGTCTGGGGAACGGCGCGCACAGCTGCTTCCGGGGCCGCCGCTGGTGGAACGAGCGCGACTGGGCCGCCTATGCGGCGCTCGTCGAGGAGTCGGGCCGGGCCGTCGCGGGCGAGGAGACGCCGGGCCCCGAACAGATTCGGCTGGAGACGCTGTGGCTCGGTCTGCGCACTGTGGAAGGGCTGGAAACGGCGAAACTGGGACGTTCGGACCGGTCGGCCGTGCGCCGCTGGGAAGCCGCCGGGTGGGCCTTGCGCTCCGAGGGGCGGACGCGTCTCACTCCCAGGGGCTGGCTGATCCTGGACGAATTGACGCTGGAACTGGCTTGACGTCCCCGTCCGAAAGGGGATTTTCAAGTTGCGGGAGGAACACGGGCGGTCCGCGGGATTGATCCGCCTGCCTGCCCGGCGGGTGTCCCGTTCGGGCTGCCGGAAGAAACCACGAGGAAGCAACCTGTCATGGCCCTGCAACGACGCACCGACGGCGGCCCGCTCTCGCGGCGGGAACGCAACGTGTTGGAGGCCGTGGTGCGCACCTACGTGGAAACCGCCGAGCCCGCCGGCAGCCGCACACTCTCCAGGCGCTACAACTTCGGGGTGTCGGCGGCCACGATCCGCAACACCATGGCCGACCTGGAGGAGGAGGGCTACCTGTCCCATCCCCACACCTCGGCCGGACGCGTCCCGACGGACATGGCCTACCGCTTCTTCGTGGACAGGATGGTCAAGCCCGAGTCGTTGACGTCGGCCGAGGAGGACCTGATCGAGCGGGAACTCGCGGCGGGCGACTCGACGCTGGAGCGGATCCTCCGCAGCGCCACCCGCGCCCTGGGCATTCTGGTCAACGAACTCGGCGTGGGTTCGGTCCCCCAGCTCGACCAGGCCCGACTGGAGAAGATCGACCTGATCCGCGTGTCGTCCAGCAAGGTGCTGATGGTGGTCACCGTGCGGAGCGGCATGGTGCGGACCGTCTACGTCGACCTCCCGGGAGATGTCCCCGCCGATGTCCTCAAGGGGCTCCAGAGGGTGTTGAACGAACGTCTTGCCGGATTGGCCTTCGTGGAGATCCGCCGGTCGTTCGGCGAGCGGCTGCGCGATGCCGTGGAGGATCCGGCGGCCCGGGACATCCTGAACATATTCGTCGAATCGAGCGACGAGTTCTTCGGCACGGTACCGGGCGCGCAGGACCAGGTCGTGCTCGGGCAGACCTCGGCCATCGCTGCGCAACCGGAGTTCTCGACCAACGCGAGGCTGAAGGACCTCATCGCCCTGACCGAGCAGAAGGAGCTGCTGGCGAGGGTGCTCGGGAAACGCGTCTCCGGCGGAGGTCCGTATGTGACCATAGGGGCCGAGCACGCTCCGGAGCTGGCCGGGTTCACCCTGGTCACCTCAGGGTATCGGCTCGGCGGCCTCAGGGGCGTCGTCGGCGTGATCGGGCCGACGCGGATGCCCTACGAAAAGGTGATCGCGATCGTGGACTACACCTCGTCCCTCGTAACGCGCATGCTGGAGCCCTGACGGGGCCCCCGCGGGAATAGATGGCCGACTACTACGAACTGCTCCGGGTCTCTCGCGATGCGGGCGAGGAAGAGATCAAGAAGGCGTACCGCAAGGTCGCGCTGGAGTATCATCCGGATCGCAACGCCGGCTCCAGGGAGGCCGAGGAACGCTTCAAGGAGGTGACGGAAGCGTACGAGGTTCTCAGGGACCCGCGGAAGCGTGCCCGCTACGACCGGTACGGCAAGGAGGGCCTGCGGGGGCAGGGCGGCTTCGGGAGCGGCCTCGACTTTTCCGACGCCCTGGAGGTCTTCATGCGCGACTTCGGGGGCTTCGGCGGGTTCGAGAGCCTCTTCGGAGGACGCCGCGCGGGAGACCGGTCCTTGCGGGGCAAGTCGCTGCGGCTCCGGCTTCCCCTTACGCTCGAGGATGTCCGCGCCGGGGTCTCGAAGAAGGTGCGGGTGTCGGTGCTCGAGAGCTGCGATCAGTGCGGCGGCACCGGCGTGAAGGGTGGTGCGAGCGCACTGCCGTGTTCGACGTGCCGGGGTTCCGGCGAGGAGCGGCGGGTCGAGCGGTCCGTCTTCGGCCAGTTCGTGAGCGTGGCCCCGTGCCGCCGCTGCCGGGGCGAGGGGAGGATGATCACCGACCACTGCCCGCAGTGTCATGGGGAAGGCCGGGTGCGGATGGACAGGCGCATCCGGGTGAATGTGCCGGCGGGCGTGTCGTCGGAGAACTACCTGACGCTGCGCGGAGAGGGAAATGTGGGGCCCCGCGGCGGACCGCGCGGCGATATCATCGTGCTCCTGGAAGTCGCCCCGGACGACCGATTCACCCGGGACGGCGAGGACCTGGTCGTGGAGGTGCCGCTCACCTTCGGGCAGGCCGCGCTCGGGACCCGCCTGGAGGTGCCGACCGTGGGAGGGGGGACCACCCCTGTGGAGGTCCCGCCGGGGGTGCAGAGCGGCGAGGTCATCCGGGTGAAGGGAGAGGGGCTTCCCGAACTGAACGGGCGGCGCCACGGCGACCTGCTGGTCCGGCTCGTCCTGTGGGTACCCGAACGCCTTACCTCGGAGCAGGAGCGGATCATTCGCAAGCTGCGCGAGGTGGAGGACTCCGCGCCGGAGAGGATCGATCCGCGGGAGCGGCGCGGCTTCTGGTCCAGGGTGAAGGAGGCGCTGGGGTAGCGGGGGGTGCGGCTCATCCGCCCCACGGATCCTCGGAGACGCCCAGCTTGCAGGCCTGCTCCGCCTTGATGACCCACCTGCACACATCGATCCTCGACAACGGGTCGACTTCGAGCGCCAGCGCCGCGAGACCCTCCCACAGGGAGCGGGCGAGTTGCGGCCGGTCGGGTGCGTCCTCCGGCGCCATGACCACGATCCAGGATGTGAGCAGCGGCGTGGGCGCGCCGTCCGCGAGGGTGTCCAGTCCCACCTGCAGATAGAGCAGGCGCTCCTCCGACTCCTCCACCAGGGTACGGAGTCTCTCCATGCTCAACGCGATGGCCGGCCGGCGGCGCAGCAGCTCCGCCCGCAGCCTCTGGGCCGGCAACATGCCGGGGCCGCAGCGCCGCAGAATGTCCATTACGAACTCGGTTGTTCCAGCCATGTTTCTCCCGGCCCGGGGGGTGGTCTTCGAAAGCGGGGGGTTACTCTACCGACTTCGTGCCGTGTCACCCATGCCTGGATGGGACTACCGGCCTGACGGCCCGTGCGTCCCACCGGTCCCTGTGCCCGCGCGAACCCCGAGACGATGATGCGCGCTGATCCGCGCCTGCCGATCTTTCACCATATTGAAGGATCCGACAACCAATGCTGCTCGCGTACGGAGGAAACGGTGAAGGTCGCGCTCAAGGACACGTTGCGCTCGGACCTCAACGGCGCGCGTCGCGGAAGGGACCGGGAACGCACACTGGTTCTTTCCACCACGCTGGCCGAAGTCCGAAACAAGGAGATCGAAGCGGGGAATGAGCTGGACGACGAAGGTGTTCGCGGAGTCCTCGCCCGCGCGGTCAAGCAGCGTCTGGACGCGGCCGTCCAGATGAGGGACGGCGGGAGGCCGGAGCTGGCCGAAAGGGAGGAGGCGCAGGCAAAGATCCTCCGGGCCTATCTGCCGGACGAACTCTCCGCGGACGAGGTTCGCGAGATGGTGAGGGAGATCATCGCCGGGGGCGCCGGCCACATCGGCGCGGTCATGTCCTCGCTGATGCCGGGGATCCGCGGACGTTTCGAAGGCCGGGCCGCCTCCGCGATCGTCCGCGAGGAGCTCGGCGGCGGCTAGCAGCGCGTGGACAAGACCCCCCCGGCATTCGAACGGCGATGCATCCGTGCTGGCCCCTTCGCCTCATCCACGGACTGCTAGCAGCGCGTGGACAACCCCCCCCCGACAGGCCGGATGTCGCGCCGCGCCCTCGAGGTCCTCGACTTCCGGAAGGTGCTGGAATACGCAGCCGGTTTCGCCGCCACGGCCGCGGGGCGCGAGGCGGTTCGCGCTCTGGGGCCTTCGGCGCACCTCGACGAAGTACGGGAGCGGCTCGCCGCCGTGGAGGAAGCCGGACGGTTCCTGGAGGCGCGCGACGACTGGGTGTTTCCCCATGTCCCCGAAGCCGCGGGCGTGATCGGGCGTCTCGCGGTCGAGGGCTCGGTCCTGTCCGCGGAGGAGCTGGCCGCATTGGGGGGTCTGTTGGCGGCCGGCGACGCGCTGTGCCGGTCGCTCGCCGAGGGAGCCGGGGGACTGCCCTCACTCCGGGCATTGGAGGTCCGCCTTCTCGCGGTGCCGCAACTCGCGGGCGCGATCGACCGCTCCGTGGACCCCGGGGGCGTCGTGCTCGACGGCGCCAGTCCGGAGCTGGCGCGCATCCGCGGGCGGCTCGCGGGAGCCCACAACCGGGTCGTGGCCCACCTGGAAGGGTTCCTGGAGGGGGTGGACGAACGGCACCGGGTGCCGGGAGCGTCGGTCAGCATTCGCGAGGGCCGGTACGTGATCCCTGTGCGCCGCGAAGGCCGGCGTGCGGTGGGCGGGTACGTCCACGACGAATCGTCCTCCGGGGCCACCCTTTTCATCGAGCCCCCCGCGGCCATCGAGATGATGAACCGCGTGCGGGCGCTGGAACGGGCGGAAGGCCGGGAGACGCTCCGGGTTCTGCGCGATCTGACCGGCCGCTGCCGTCCCTTGGCCGAGGCCATGGCGGATTCGCTGGAGGCGCTGACCGAGATGGACCGCCGGGTCGCCCTGGCGCGCGCCGCGATCCGCTGGGAGGGGTGCGTCCCCGCGATCGCGGACGGGCCGATGTGTATCCGCGGCGGACGGCACCCGCTCCTGGTGGCCGCCGGGGTCGAGCCGGTTCCCTTCGACCTGGAACTGGGCCCGGACGAGGGAGTCGTGGTCGTGACCGGCCCGAACACCGGCGGCAAGACGGTCTTCCTCAAGTCGGTGGGGCTGGTGTCGGCCCTCGCCCAGTCCGGAGTGATTCCGCCGACCGGTCCCGGCACCAGGCTGCCGGTCTTCGCGTCCTTCTTCGCTGAGTCGGGCGACGGACAGTCCATCGCGGACAGCCTGTCGACCTTTTCCGCGCACCTCCGGAATCTCCGCGATGTCGTGGACAACGCGGGCCCCCGGTCACTCGTCCTCATCGACGAACCCGGAGCGGGCACCGATCCCGGGGAGGGTGAAGCCCTGGCCCGGGCCGTGGTCGAAACGCTGGCCGGGCGCGGGTGCACGGCCGTGGTCACCTCTCACCTGGGCGGTCTCAAGCGGCTCGCCGCCCCCGGCAACCGGATCGTCAACGCCTCGCTCGACTTCGACGGGGAGCGCGTGGCCCCCACCTACCGCTTCACGAAGGGGCGTCCCGGACGCAGCTACGGCCTCGCGATCGCCCGCGGCCTGGGCTTCCCGGAGGAGGTGCTGGACCGTGCCGAGGGCTACCGGGACCGCACGGAGGCGCGGCTGGACGAGCTTCTCGAGCGTCTGGAGGCCAAGGAACGGAGCGTGTCGCGGACGCTGGCCGATCTCGACGATCAACGTCGCCTGACCGCCGAACTGCACGCCGAGGTGGAAGCCCGGGAGCAGGTCCTCCGCGGGGCCGAGCGGGAG
>CAZTOF010000002.1:0-4512 GCA_964615515.1 uncultured Gemmatimonadaceae bacterium | reverse complement strand
ACTCAGCGGGACCGCCGCCCCGAGCCCTGCCCCCTGCTCCAGGCGGATGATGTCGGTCACCGTCCCCTGCGAGTCCAGAAGGGTCAGTCGGCGCTGGCGCCAATCAAAGACGAACGGCGCGCCATCCGGGCCGACAGCGATTCGCGTGATGTCCCGGTACTCCCCAGGCCCCTCGCCTGCCTGACCCGAGCGCGCGCGAACTGTCCCGTCCGGTTCTAGGAAGGTGAGTTCGAACAGTCGGCCATCGGCGATGACCAGCGACGAATCCGGCAGGAACGCCGCTGTTTTGACTGCCTCGAAGAAGAGATCGGGAATCGCGGTGGTGGAATGGAGCAGCCGCAGTTCCACCTCGGGCAGGTCGAGCAGATGGACATCCGAAAGCCGGACGATCTCCGCGCCTGCGGAATCGGCAGTCGTGATGGAGCCGGTGTTCGCAGTCTCGGTTGACTGACTCTCACATGCGAGCGGGATGGTGGCGAGCGCGGCGAAGATGAGGAAGCGCGAGGTCTGTGACATTCTGTGGCCCTTTCCAACGGCGATGGTCCCGCAGGCTCCACGAAGAACGCCACGAGACCGTGAGCAGCCTTTGCAATCGAAAGAAGGTACGGTGAAGAAGTACACCATGCTCATTGCGACCGACGTCGAAGTGGCACTGCGCCTCTTCGATTTCCCGAAAGCCGCGCTCCCCCGGTGCTCACTGGACGGCGTGCTTGCGGTCGTCGTCTGTTAGCGACTCAACTCCGCCAGCTTCGTCCTTGCCCGGTGCGCTGCCTCGAAGTCCTCATCGGCGGGCTCCCACACGGTAAGCGCGCTCGTCAGGTGCTCCACAGCGGCCCCGATCTCCCCCCGCGTCTCCATCAGCAACGCCATCTCCAGGTGCGAGCGCGGATCGGCCGGAACAAGGCGCAGCGCTTCCCGTAGCTCGGCTTCCGCCTCGTCCAAGAGGCCGACGCTGCGCAGCGCGCGTCCTGCTCCAAGGTGGAATCTTGCCTCCGGCGACAGGGCGATCGCTGCCCTGAAGCTCTCCACCGCCCCTGCATAGTCCCCGGCGTGGTCCCGGATAACCCCCAAGTCCCCTATGAGGGTTGGCCTGAGTTCCAGGATGGACCGCGCCTCCGCTGCTTCCGACGCCTGCCGGTGTGCCTCGAGAGCGGCTTCCACGCCCTCCACCGAAAGAGCGACGTGAACGGCCGCGCTTGCGACGGCGCTAGACAACGATGGCGGGAGCCCTGCACGCAATTCCTCCAGGAGGGCGGCCGCCTCGTCGGTGCGGCCTGCGTCCAAGTAGACGAAGATGTCCCCGATCGCCATGCCGAGCGGCGTCTCGAAGCCTGATTCCTCCTTCCTTCTCTCGATTACCTGAATCGCAGCTGCCATCTCCCCACGCCGATGGTGATAGTGAGTGAGGCTCGACAGCGCGTGGGCTCGCTCGGCCGGAGTGCGGGCCTGCCCCAACAAGTGCTCGTACCCGGCCCGCGCTTCTTCCAATCGCCCTACGTCCAGATCGAGGTCCGCAAGCCGCCTTGCGGGTTCCTGTGCCAGAGGTTCCAAGGCGACCGCGCGCTCCAGCACCTCGCGCGCGTCTTCGTAACGGGCGCGCCGCCGGTGGTAATCGGCCAGTCCGTAGTATCCCAAGACGTCTCCGGGGAACCGCTCCACGTACTCGGCCAGGAGGGCCAGAGACTGGTCATGGTTGCCCAGCATCTCGTGTGACCCGGCCATAACCAGGATTGGTCGTCCGTCCATGGGATCGAGTTGGCGGATCGTGGCGAGGGTCGCCAGAGCACCCTCGTGATCACCGTTCGCCAGTTGTATCCCCGCTAGGGAGCGTAGAGCGGTCAGGTCATTGGGGTACAGGCCAGCCCACATCCCCACCACCCGCCGCCATTTGTCCATCTCGCCAGTCTCCAAATAGAACTCCGCCTTAATCGCGAAGCTGGAGCGCTCCGGCACTCGGTAGAGGTGATCCATGGCTGCCCCCAGCGGAGCCGTGGCGACGACCTCACTTTGCGCGGACCCTCGCAACACCAGGTGCAGGGTGTACTGGGCGATGGTGAAGCTGGGATCGAGGGTTGTCGCGGCGGTCAGGTATTCGGTGGCTCCCTCGGTATCCTGGTGCGCCCGATAGCGGAAGAACCCCTTGAAGAACGCCTCCACCGCGGCTGGGTTGTCGGAGAGCCGTCCGCGCACGGGCAAGTCCTCGACTGCGTCGCGGGCGGGAATCTCCAATGCGTTCTTCACGGGTCCAGACATCTCGTCAACGAGTTCGAGCAGGTCGGCCCCTTCGTGGGAGGTCTCCCCTGCGAGCGATCCCTTTCCTACTCGGTACACCCTGAGGGTGACTTGGAAAAGGTCGTCCACCCGATCGATCTCGCCGACCATCATGAACCCCGCGAACGACCCCTGTGCCAGTTCGCGCTTCAGCGTCAATGGCGTTTCGGTGAGGTTCTCGAATCCCCGCTCCCTCAAGTACGACTCGGATCGATAGAAGGGGATCGGTACGAAGAACTCGTCCGCCAGCAGGTCGAGCCTGAGCGCCTCTGGAACCGCGTAGGACACCCACGCCTCGTCTTCTGCCATCCCGGGTCCGAGGTCCAGCGGAAAGAGCGCCACGGTCTTCGCAAACGCGGGGTTGGGTACCTGTCGCTCGATGGTTTCCCCGTCCTCCGTCTCGACGGTGACCGAGGTCGTGACCGAGCCCAGTTCCACTCCCCGAAAGAGCGCCGCCAACACGACGACGCACAGCACGAGATTGGCGGGGATACCGACCTTTTCTGTCCGCGCCAGTTGGTCCCGTTCTCGGCCTGGCTTGCCGTGAAACCAGGCCAGCATGAAGACGCTCGGCAGCACCATGAACAGCGTGACCATCACCAGGCGCGTCCAGTGCGGCGAGAGCAGGAACTCATCCACGGCGAACGCCGTGAACTCAACCAGACCCCAGGATGCTCCCGCGTAGATGGCCAGAATGTGCGGCACCCGCCGTTGGATCAGGTCGCGTGGCAAGCTCGCCCATGACGGCTGCGGCGAGGGAGGACTTTCCGGCTTTTCCATCCCGATAGGCTAGATCCGCTGCTTGGACGGTGGCAAGCCGTAGTCTTGTCCAGTTACGTTGCAGATGATCCCAGAATATGGAGCGAACCGGTTCCGATTTGAACATCATGCCACGAGGAGAGGGGGGAATGCGCGCCCGCGAGATGGTCTTGATATGTCTCGTGGCCGGGGCTCCCGCGGCAGGATGCAGTGAACCCGGATCCCACGTCGGCTTGCTTGACTACTTCGAACCAGTTGACTCGCTCCACATAGCGGACAGCGTGCTTGTTCCCCTGTTGGAGCAGCGGGACTCGACCGGGACGGGTCTCTGGCGCGTCGCGGGCTTGGGCTCTGGGGTTTGGCTGTGGTCTCATAGGAGGTCGCCGTGCAGAACCCGGAATGTCGGCCTTAAGCGAGCAAGTCAATGTGTATGCCGACGGAAGCAGGCTGATCACCGATGCCTCGGCCCCTGGAGAGATCGTGGGATACGGGCTGGGACGTGTGGTTTTCGGGAAGCGCATCGCCGGACGAACCGGCTACATCCTGACCGAGTACGCGTGGCGACCGTCACCCTGACGACGAGGTGAAGCCACGCCCCTGCGAATTCCCGCAATTCAATGGCGACTCTCCAGCCATTTCCGCACAACGGAAACAGACACAGTCCAACGGCAGGAATGGCGGATCGTGCAGTCCTGATTAGACTTACGTGGTTTCCGGCCGTGATTTGAGCCTGGGGTGATCCGCATACCCCGGGTATAACCCGGGGGCTGGCGAGGGACTCCGCCCCTTCGATCCCCAACTGGCCCGCGCCCCGGTGGATGGCGCGGGCGGGGGCGTCGCCCCCCTTCCCCCCGTGGCGGCGTGGCTCGGTGGCTAGAAGCCGCCCGGTCCTCGTCGCCGTCCGCCTCACGCCGGACGAGTCCGCCGACTGGCGAACCAAGGCCAAGGCCGCCGGTGTGCCGCTCTCGGTGCTGATACGCCGGGCGATGGCCCGTACGCGGACTTGGACGGTCCGCGCGGCCAACGTCGAGCGCGAGCGCAACCGCCAGGTCGCCCGGATCGGGAACAACCTCAACCAGATCGCTCGGTGGGCAAACACCCACAAGGGGGCGGTCGAGGCCGTCGAGGTGATCGGCCACCTCATCGCCATCAGGCGGGCGCTCGCGGCCCTGTCTCCTCTTGAAGACCCGGACGCGGATGCTGGTTAAGTTCTTGGCCCGCGGAACCGGATCGGCGCGGGACGCGGCCAAATACCTCCTCGGGGAACTGGACGCGGCCGGGAAGCCGCGCGAAGGCGTCGAGGTGCTTCGCGGGGATCCGAACGACGTGGCCGCCTTGGCCGACACGCTGGAGTTCGAGCACAGGTACACCTCCGGCGTGATCGCCTGGGCACCGGACGACCATCCCACCGACGAGCAGATCGAAGCCGTCCTCGACGAGTTCGAGAAGACGGCTTGGGCGGGGCTGGAGCTCGACCGCTAC
>CAZTOF010000001.1:0-2606 GCA_964615515.1 uncultured Gemmatimonadaceae bacterium | reverse complement strand
GCAGGACCGTCTGACGAAGCTGGTCGGGATCTTCGAGGGGCTCGACTTCCGCGCCAACCGCGCCCACGGCGACGACCTCCTGGGCGACGCCTACGAGTACCTGATGCGGCACTTCGCGACCCAGTCCGGAAAGAGCAAGGGCCAGTTCTACACCCCAGCCGAGGTCTCGCGGATCATGGCCCAGGTGATCGGGATCGGCCCCGACACCAGGCGGGATCACACCGTGTACGACCCGACCTGCGGCTCCGGCTCGCTCCTCATCAAGGCCGCCGACGAAGCGCCCCACGGGCTGACCGTCTACGGCCAGGAGAAGGATGTCGCGACGTGGACGATGGCGCGCATGAACATGATCCTCCACGGGCGCGTGGCCGCCGAGATCGAGCGCGACAACACGCTGGCCGCCCCCCGGTTCACCGACGGACCGGGGCGTCTCAAGCGGTTCGACTTCGCGGTCGCCAATCCCCCGTTCTCCGACAAGGCCTGGACGAACGGCCTCGACCCGGCCAACGACGAATACCGCCGGTTCGAATACGGCGAGCCGCCGGCCAGGAACGGCGATCTCGCCTTTCTCCTGCACCTCGTCGCATCGCTCAACAGCACCGGCAAGGGCGCGATCATCATGCCGCACGGCGTCCTCTTCCGCGGCAACAAGGAGGCCGACATCCGCCGGCGCCTCGTCCGGCAGGGCCTGATCAAGGGCGTCATCGGGCTTCCCGCCAACCTCTTCTACGGCACCGGAATCCCGGCGTGTATCGTGGTGATCGACAAGGAGAACGCGGTGGGCCGCCGCGGCATCTTCATGATCGACGCCAGCAAGGGCTTCCGGAAGGACGGCGCCAAGAACCGGCTGCGCGAACGCGACATCCACCGGATCGTGGACGTCTTCACGGAACAGAGAGAGGTTCGCGGTTATTCGCGCATGGTACCGTCGACCGAGATCGCCAGCGAAGCCAACGACTACAACCTCAACATCCCCCGCTACATCGACTCCAGCGAGCCCGAGGACCTGCACGACCTGGCCGCGCACCTGCACGGCGGCATCCCGAACCGCGACATCGACGCTCTCGGCGCCTACTGGGAGGTGTTTCCGGGCCTGCGCGAGCTGCTCTTCTCGCCGAATGGCCGCGATGGGTACAGCGACGCGCGGGTCGAGGCGGACGAGGTGCGGGGGGTGGTGCTCGAACATGGGGAGTTCAAGGCGTATGGGGACCGCGTGCGCCGGGTGTTCGACGGATGGCGGCGGGAGCATGCGCCGCGCCTCCGCGAGCTCGCCGTTGGGGATTCGCCCAAGGCTTTGATTCGGGACCTGTCGGAGGACCTCCTGCACCGCTTCGCCGGACTACTGTTGCTCGACCGCTACGGTGTCTACCAGTGCCTGATGGACTACTGGGACGAGGTCATGCAGGACGATGTGTACCTGGTGGTGACGGAGGGGTGGGGCAAGGCGGCTCGGCCGCAGGTGCTGGTGCCGGTGAAGGGCAAGGGGACCGCGGAAACACCGGATCTGACCGTGAACCGGAAGAAGTACAGGATGGATCTGGTGCCGCCCGGGCTTGTGGTCGCCCGGTATTTCGCGGTGGAGCAGGCCGAAGTTGACCGTTTGCGGACAGAACAGGAGAGCATTGCTCGCGAGCTGGAAGAGTTCATCGAGGAGTACTCCGGGGAAGACGGGCTGTTGGAGGGTGCGACGAGCGATGCCGGGAAGGTGACGCGGGCCGCTGCGAGGTCCCGGCTGAAGGCGGTAGCTGGCGATCCCGAAGGGCAGGACGAGCGGGATGTGCTGGAAGTGTGTCTGGATCTGATGAAGGCCCTTGCCGCGGCGAAGAAGGTGGCGAAGGCGGCGCAGAGTAGGCTGGACTCGAAGGTGCTCGAGCGGTACGCGACGCTGACCGCGTCAGAGATCACCGAGCTCGTGGTAGGCGACAAGTGGATGGCAAGCGTGGAGGGTGCCATCGGGCAGGTGGTGGAGCGCCTGACGGGTGGGCTGGTGGATCGGGTCAGGGTGCTGGAGGGGCGGTACGCGAGGCCGCTGCCGGAGCTGGAGCGGCGAGTGGAGGATTATGGGGCGAAGGTGGAGGGTCATCTGAGACGAATGGGGGTGGCGGAATGAACGGAGGATTTGATTTCGAGCGGCTGGTTGAACTGTGCCAGCGTACGCATGAGGAGACGCGGCGTTCGGCCGTCCGGGCGATTGACCGCTCGCTGGTCGTGAGGAACTGGCTGTTCGGGTGGTACATCGTGGAGTACGAGGGAGGCGGTGCGGGTCACCGGGAGCTCTACGGCAGGGCACTTATCGGCAGTCTGTCGGGGAGGCTCCGGGCGAATGGGATCAAGGGCTGTTCGCCCACCACCTTGCGAAAATGCAGGGAGTTCTATCAGGTCTTCGCCGAGATCCAACAGACGGTGTCCGTTGAATCTGGGAAGCACTCGGAGATTCGACAGACGCTGTCTGTTGAATCTCTCGCGCCACGACTGAACATCGCGTCCGCCGCCTTGGCGGACCTCGCGGAGCGCCTCCCCCTCGGCTGGTCCCACTACGTCACTCTCCTGTCCGTGAGCGACCCCGACGCCCGCCGTTTCTACGAGATCGAGGCCGCGGACAACGG